>NZ_LBMZ01000113.1:0-93294 GCF_001005525.1 Acinetobacter sp. AG1
ATTCTACAGCATTCCAGACCCGTTGCAAGCACTTTCAAAAATTAAATTATTCGGTTGTTTTATTTTTAAACTTTAACGCATCTAATCCACTGATTTATATAATTTAAAATTTATTAATTATCTTAAAAGTGAATTTAAACAAATTAAATATTTGAAATTTAAATAGTTTATTGAAATTCTGTTTTTATTATCAGCAATAAAGCAGCTTTATTTTTATATTTAGCTTTTATTTTAGCCACTTCACTCCATGCAAAAATCTGTCTCGTATTTGATTGGTGTTCAAAATTCCATCACCCAAAATAAAAACAACGGCTTTGATCGCTCAAAACCGTTGTTTTCAGTATTGCAATAAGCACTTTCTCTTAAGAAGTACTGCCTCTCACAATATTCAAGAAGTATAGATGACGTTCATATTGATCAATAATGTCTTGGATTAAATCTTCTTGCGTCCAATCCATCACATCATAGTTTTGCCCTCCCTCACGCAAGAACACTTCTGCCTGAAAGTAATTGGCCTCATCTTCATCTGCTCGTCCCAACATGAAGCTTGGAGGAACAGTAGCATGTGAGATCACTTTATAAGTGAAGTTAATTTCATGATGATGATCAACATGCAGTTGCAAACCATTTTCGATTTCACGAATCTCCACATCCAAGTGACGGCGTTTGAATTCGCGCTGAATACTCTCAAAAGCCTTACGAACTTGTGTGTCGATATAATGCTGAACTTCAGTTTCAGTATGCGGATAATGCATGATCAAACCTAAACGCTGCTGCCAACTCCGTGGATTATTAATGGCACGCGGGGTAATTCGAGCCTCTTGAATGGCATTCATTTTGGTGACATCCAACTTCAAGGCTTTGAGTAAACCCCAACTCATCAGCAACATAATAAAAGTAAAAGGCAATGCACTCATAATAATAGAGGATTGCAATGCAGACAGACCACCGACCAACAATAGAATAATGGCCAATGCGGCCATCAACACGGTCCAAAATAATCTTTGCCATGTTGGAGAGTTTTCGGTTTTAGCGGTGAGATAATCGGTAACCAAAGCACCCGAATCAGCAGAGGTGACGAAAAAGAGCATCACCAATACCGTCGCCAGTAAACTCATCATCCCTGAAAATGGCAAATGATTCAAAAACTCAAATAACGCAACTGATGAATCACTTTGTACGGCGTGAATGAGACTGACATTATGTTCTTGCATAATGTTAAACAGCGCGGCATTACCCAAGAACCCCATCCAGATGATGGTAAAACCTGTCGGGATTAGTAACACACCGACAATAAACTCACGGATGGTTCGGCCGCGCGATACACGGGCAATAAACATACCTACAAATGGCGACCATGAAATCCACCATGCCCAGTACATAATGGTCCAGCCGCCAATCCAGCCATTCGGTTGGTAGGCATAGAGATTAAAAGTCATACCAAATAGGTTCGACATATACGAACCCATGTTTTGAATGGTGGTTTGCAGCAAATAAATACTTGGACCCGCAATAAAGATAAAGGCCAACAACACTAAAGCCAAAATTAGATTGAGTTCGGAAAGGCGCTTGACCCCTTTATCCAGACCTAAAAATACCGACATGGATGCCAAAGCACTGACAAAAATAATCAGGATCACCTGAACATTGCTGCTTTGTTCAATCCCAAAGAGATAATGCAAACCTGAATTGATTTGCGTCACACCAAAACCTAAAGAGGTCGCCACCCCGAAAACCGTACCAATGGTGGCAAAGGTATCAATACTATCGCCCCAAGGACCATAAATCTTCTTACCAATAATGGGGTATAAGGCTGAACGGGTTTTTAACGGCAGATTATGACGATAAGCAAAATAGGCCAAAGCCAATCCGACCACGGCGTAAATTGCCCATGCATGTAAACCCCAGTGGAAAAAGGTAATCCTTAAGGCTTGTTGTGCAGATGCGATACTTTCAGGATCACCACTCGGTGGGCTGACATAGTGCATCACAGGTTCTGCAACACCGAAGAACATCAAACCGATGCCCATACCTGCGGTAAACAGCATAGCAAACCACGAACCATTGCTATATTCAGGTTGGCTATGATCGGGTCCTAACTTGATTTTCCCACTAGCAGAACAGGCAATATAAATGAGTAAAATAAGAAAAATGGCGACAGATAAAACATAAAACCAGCTAAAGGAATCTGTAATCCATTGCTTTAACTGTTGGGTGAGAAATTCAAATGAACTGGGTGCGATTACAACGATTGCGATAAAAATTGCAATGATAATCACCGTGCTTAAAAACACGTTTGGATTCACATTCGCAAATTGTGAAGACGGCTTGGAAGGCATAATTCCCCCATATTTTTTTAATGATAATGACAGACCCTAAGGGTCAAACAAGACATTCACAATGTGAACAAAAGTAAGTTTAAATTTTGCAAAAACTCGATATAAATTATAAAAAATGTGAAAAATAAAGCAGTTGTAATGCTGTAACTGTATTTATTCTTTATCGCTCGATTGCTTAGGTAAATGGGCAATATATTGCAATGCAATTAATCGAGAAACCACTACAGCGAGATACATCACTCCACCAAACATTTGTAGCATGGTTAAGACTCTAGCGGCTGGGCTAATTGGCATCAGATCAGATAAACCCGTTGCTGATTGCAGACTAAAACTCAGAAATAATAAATCGAGCCAAACTTGTAAATCTTGTGGCTGATTTGGGTTTTGAAAACTATTGGGTAAAAGCAACTGGCAAATACTATATAAAAAGGCGAATGCCCAAGCGATGAGAGTAAAAACTGCACCTGCAGCAAATAATTCATCTTTGGTGAGATAACGATCTGCAAACATATAACGTAATAACCCATAAGCCGCATAAAAATACGCTAATGCTTCAAAACTATAAGCGATGATTTGGATTGTCGAATTGTCATAGCCAATAAAAATTAAAATTGAAAACAGAAAAGCGCCACTGACAAAGATTAAGCCCCAAAATGTGAATACTGGTGTTTGGCGAATGACCTTGGCAATAATTAAGAGAGCTAAAACACCTAGTGACCAAGTTAAGGCGCGATATTCACTATCTCCATAAGTCAACATCGCCATAACTAATAATGCCAATTGCACCAACAACAACCACGCAGAAGGTAATAAACGAAAACTGCCCCAAAATTGTTTTAAGCTTTGCATGTTGTTTTCCATGTGATTGTTATGATTTTCATTAAGTTAATGGCATCACACCGTATCTAAAAAGGCAACAATCATTTTAGAGAGTTCTTGTTGCAAACGTTGTTCTTCAATTAAAAAGGTATTTTTACTGGCATAACGCATCATGGTAAATAAGGTACTGTTAATAATCACAAAAGACTTATGTTTTAAAGTCTCAAAATCCCAATGGGGGTAGTAACGTCCAAATAAGTACATACCCACTTCTAAGAAATGCTGCTCTAATACTTGTGCCGCTTCTGAATCACTATAGGCATGCCAATTTTTTAAGATTTCGATAAAGAAACCATGATCCGATTTCAATGATTCAAAACCAAAAGCGATACTTAATGTGATGATGTCTTGAATAGCTGTTTGTTGTTGGAGCATCACTAATTGCTTTAGTGCTTGCCCTAAATTTTCGCTTTTACGTAACAATAGTTCAGCAACAATCTGTTCTTTATTTTCAAAATATTGATAAATTGATCCGACACTTACCCCTGATTTTTCAGAAATTTTAGGTGTTGTTAATTGTAATACACCATATTCAGAGATACATTTTTGCGTTCCCTCCAGAATATTTTCGACGATCATTTTTGCACGTTGCTGCTGGGGTCTTTTTCTCATGTTCAGCCTTTATTAAAACGCGAATTGAATACGAATATTTATTCATATTAAGCTTTGATTAAATAACAATCAAAGGCTTTCTACAATGCAAAGCATCATTAAACCTAAACGCTTAGCAGCGTTTGAAGACATGATTCAATCAAATATCAAAACCAAAATTCTTGGTTATATGACGCATCAACAAATTCAACCGAATTATCAAGAATATCTCTCCTTGAACACAGCCTTGCAAAGTGGTGATGCGCCCATGGACCAACTACTGCTTTGGATACTTCAAAATCCAAAACAGCATCGTAAATACTTTGAAATCGCACTCTATGAAGGCCTTGAGAAATTACCACATGAGATTACTGAACTGACTACCTTCTTCCAGTTAGTGGAACAAAAACCTGATTGGTATGAGCAAGCCAAAGTCGATGAAGCACTTAAATTTACCTATCGCCTAGGCATCAATAACGGACTGATCCTACGAGATCTATCGCTAATGACAGGTTATTTGTACCCTGGTTTTAATCAACCCCTAGTCCTGACAGGTGCACTAAAAAAACAGGCGGGAACACGCTTAGCTGAAACAACTAAATGGTGGGTCGATATCACTGAGCAAGATGGTTTTGAACGTTTTAGCAAAGGCTTCACCTCTACTATTTTTGTGCGCTTCATTCATTCACTGGTACGCTATCAATTACAAAAATCTGAGAAATGGGATGCCGAGACTTGGGGGCTACCTATTAACCAATATGATCAAGCAATGACCAATATTGCCTTTAGTGGCGTGGTATTGATTGGTATCAGGGCATTGGGAATTTTCCCTAGCACACAAGAAGTTGATAGTTTTTTGCATTTTTGGAAATATGCAGGCTGGTTGATGGGCGTTGAAGAAAAATGGTTAGTGGATAATGAAGCTGATGGCTGGAAACTCATGTACTGGATGCAGTTTGCACATCCTCAATCTGATGAGAGCAGTATTTCTCTGGGATCTAGTCTTTCCAAAGAACCCTTTGAACGGAAATATCGTTACCTACGCTCCTTTCAGCAAAAACTCGCCTATAAGCAACATCTCGAAATTACCCAATTCTTTATTGGCCGCAAGAAAATGCAGAAATTGGGCTTAGCACCACAACCAGCCTCATGGTTTGCTTATTATTTAATTGGTCGCAATCTAGCGCTCTATACAGGTGCCAAACATATCCCCAAATTAAATCAAATGCTTGAAGAAAAAGGGCGGCATTTGCAACGAATCGGTTTGTCACTCTATCGTAATCAAGCGCAACAACTGGCCAGTATGCATCAATAATAGAAAAAGCCCTCAAATTTTGAGGGCTTTAATTTTTAGGATTCGATCTACTTAGTGATCAGATGCACCAGAGATACCAATACCTGTTTGTGAACGAACAAACTGAGCATCGAACGCTTTACGCTCTTTCTCTGCACGCGCAGTTTTATCAGTTACTGAGAAGAACCAACAGCAAAGGAAAGATAGTGGCATCGCGAAAATTGCAGGACCATTGAATGGATTCACTGCGGTGTCTGAAATTTTCAACGTGTCAACCCAAACTGCTTTAGAAAGAATGATCAGGGTTACAGCAGTCACTAGACCAACAATACCGCCAATTACTGCACCACGAGTCGTTAAACCTTTCCAGAACATAGACAATACGAGTACTGGGAAGTTTGCACAACATGCAACTGAGAATGCCAAACCAACCATGAACGCAACGTTTTGTTTTTCAAACAAAATCCCTAGAATCATGGCAAAGATTGCTAAACCTAAAGTCGCAATTTTTGACATACGTAATTCAGATTGAGGCGTAGTTTGACCTTTTTTGAATACGTTTGCATATAAGTCATGTGAAATCGCAGAAGCACCTGAAAGTGTTAAGCCAGCCACTACAGCAAGAATTGTTGCAAATGCAACTGCTGAAATGAAGCCCATGAACAAGTCGCCACCAACTGCATCACTTAAGTGAACTGCAGCCATGTTGTTACCACCAACCAACTCTAATTTACCTGTTACCGCTGCTTTCGCGACATCAAGGAACTGAGGGTTGTTTGAAACGAATAAGATCGCACCGAAACCAATGATGAAAGTTAATAGATAGAAGTAACCAATGAAACCTGTTGCAACTACAACTGATTTACGAGCTTCTTTAGCATCTTTAACAGTGAAGAAACGCATTAAGATATGTGGTAAGCCTGCTGTACCAAACATTAATGCAAGACCAAGTGATAACGCATCAATCGGGTTTGCAGCCAATTTACCAGGCCCCATGATTTTTGCAGCTTCATCCCAGCTAATGCTGTGAGATTGGCTATACACACCAATCGCTTGATTGAACATGTTTGAGAAACTAAAGCCAACAGCTTTCATCACCATGAATGCCATGAATGTTGCGCCACTGAGTAACATTACGGCTTTAATGATTTGTACCCAAGTGGTTGCTAACATACCACCAAAAATTACGTATGCCATCATCAACAAACCGACGATTACAACCGCAATATTATAGTTCAAACCAAAAAGTAATTTGATTAACTGACCTGCTCCTACCATTTGAGCAATCAGATAAAATGCAACTACAACTAAAGAACTTAATGCAGCTAAGGTACGAACAGGTTTTTCTTCCAAACGGAAAGAAACTACATCAGAAAGATTATATTTACCTAAGTTACGTAAACGTTCAGCAACAAGGAAAAGTACGATTGGCCAACCGACCATGAAACCAAGTGAATAGAGCAAACCATCAAAGCCTGAACTGAACACAAGTGCCGAAATACCGAGGAACGATGCGGCTGACATATAGTCACCTGCAATCGCTAAACCATTTTGGAAGCCACTAATTCCACCACCTGCGGTATAGAAATCAGCTGTATTCGTGGTTTGTTTTGCTGCCCACTTAGTAATAAACAAAGTGAAACCAACAAAAATGGTGAACATGATGATTGCATGCCAGTTTGTTGCCTGTTGCTCTGCTGCACCTAAATCAGGGCTAGCAAATGCAACGTGAGAACAACATAGGCTTGCAAGCGCGAACAGTTTCGCTTTGAATGACGTCCCTTTCATCTCAGTGCATCCCTTTTTCATGTGTGATTGCCTCAACTTCCTTGAGAGCCTCTTCATTCAACTGATCAAGTGTATTATTGGCGATGTATGAATAGACACCACACAATACAAATGACAGTACGATAATGCCTAAACCGAGGGGCATGCCCCATGTTGTTACACCACCACTAAAAGAACTTGCTAGGAACTCTTTGTTATAGCCAACTAAAAGCATAAATCCGACATAGATAAACAACATGATTGCTGTTAATGTCCAACTTAATGTACGTTTTTTGCTGACCATTTCTTGAAACTTTGGATTGTGTAGAATGCGTTCTACCTGTGAGTCATCCATAATTAACTCCTTATTTTTGTGTCCAACCGTGGACCCCTTTTTACTAGGGATTTTTCATTATTTAAATTAACAAGATTATGCTTGACTCGTAACTTAGACTTTGGTCTCTAAATACAAATCTCTGCTCATAACCCTTTTGATGCTTCGGGTATGATAGAAAATGGAGTTTGATCACGTGAGCAATATGAACAATTGGCTTATTATTGGGGTACTTGCCCTATATATCGCGCTGTTATTCGGCTGTGCTTTTTTTGGAGAAAAACATGCCAGTCGCTTAAGCACACGTGGCCGTATGCTGATGTTCAGCTTAACTTTAGGCGTATATTGCTCATCTTGGACATTCTACGGCGCAACAGGTGCAGCTGTCCGTGAAGGTATTATTTTCTTACCAATTTATTTAGGACCATTACTTTTTATTTGGTTTGGTTATGACATTTGGAAACGGTTAGGACGGATTCGTCAGCATCATGCCATTTCTTCAATTGCCGATTTCGTTGCTGCCCGATATGGCAAAAGCGGTAGTCTCGCAGCCTTAGTCACTATTCTTGCAGTTATTGCAATTATTCCTTATCTCGCTTTGCAATTAAGAGCGATTGCATTGAGTGCCTCCGTTGTACTCGAACAGAATGCACATGTTCATACCACCACAAATAGTGTGTTATTACTTACAGCGGTACTTGCGATTTTGGCTATGATTTTTGGCACGCGGCATATTGCACATACCGAACAGCACGGCGGCTTAATGCTTGCAGTCGCTTTTGAGTCTTTTGTAAAACTGTTTGCATTACTTAGCGTTGCAGTTTTTTTCTTATTCCAATCCCCCGAAAATATCAAACAAGTCAGCAATGATGTCACTCAACATTTTCAAGATTTGCAACAATTAGGGGTTCCTGAAACCTTCTGGGTACAAACCTTACTCGCTGCGCTAGCTATGATTTGTTTACCACGACAGTTTCATGTTGCCGTAGTCGAATTACGTGATGAAAAACATATTCGTGGGGCCAGACGCTGGTTTGCAGCTTATTTAATTTTAACAATTATGGCGATTATTCCTATCGCCAGTTGGGCCTTACACTCCCTTCCTGATACATTAGGTACACCTGATATTGCGGTATTGGCTCTCCCTCTAAGTTATCAGCAAGATTGGTTGGCATTACTCGCTTTTTTAGGTGGTTTCTCTGCTTCAACAGGTATGTTACTGGTTGCCTCAGTTGCACTTTCTATCATGCTCAGTAATGATTTAATTATGCCTGCTTTATGGCACTTTAAGATTATCTCTCGACACGATCAACAATTACCAAAAGTACTCAAACTGACTCGAAGAATTAGTATTATCAGTGTGATGTTGCTGGGTTTTTTATTCTTCCACTTTTTTAATGACATTAATCAATTATCAGTATTTGGCCTATTGGCTTTTAGCGCAGTTGCGCAATTTTCGCCAGCCCTCATCGGGGGTTTATATTGGCGTGGTGCAAGCCGTCAAGGTGTCTACGTCGGTCTGATCGTAGGCTTCATAATGTGGAGCTACACACTGCTCTTTCCTACTTTGTTACGCAGTCTCCCAGAACAATATCAAGCGTTCGCACAACATTTATTATTGTTTGGACCTTTCGATATTAACAGCTTACGTCCAGAAGCTTTACTTGGTTTTGAATCTTTTGCACCATTGACCCATGGTGTCATGTGGTCTTTGGGGCTAAATATTATTTGCTATATTTGGGGTTCTCGTTTGTATCGCCCAAGTGTTGCGGAACAGATTCAGGCTGAAAGCTTTTTCTACTATGAAAGTAAACCTTTACCCTCTACCCAGACAAACCTTGATTTAACCGATTTACCGCAAAATGCAGCGCGGCTCAAAGTTGGCGATTTATTGGCTCTGGCTAAACGTATTACAGGTGATCGCCCTACGACACAAGCATTTCAGCAATTTTGTGAACAAAATCATGTCGTACTCAATGAAAATCATGTTGCAAATGGCATGTGGTGGCGCTTCACTGAACAATACTTAGCAGGCATTATTGGTGCTGCATCAGCACGTACTTTGCTCACTACCGCCATGATCAATAATGGATTAGCACTGGGGCAAGTCGCGAATATTCTCGATCAAGCTTCACAATGGCAACGCTTTAACCAAAATCTTTTGATGACCATGATCGACCACATGACTCAAGGGGTAAGTGTTGTTGATAAAAATATGTGCTTGGTTGCATGGAACAATCAATATCTTACCTTATTTGATTATCCTAAAGACCTCGTTTATGTCGGTTGTCCAATTGCAGATTTAATTCGATATAACGCAGAACGTGGAGAATGTGGACCCGGTTCAGTTGAAGAACATGTCCGTAAACGAATTCACTGGATGAAAGTCGGTAGCGCCCATGAATTTGAACGTATTCGTAAAGATGGCTTGGTCATTCAAATGCGCGGTAATCCTATTGAGGGTGGAGGATTCGTCACGACCTTCGCCGATATTACTGCGTTCCGCGAGAATGAAGCGATTCTTGAAGAAAGAGTGAGTGATCGAACCCAACAGCTTGCAAATGCACTAACTGAACAGCAACTTGCCCGTGAACAAGCCGATAAAGCCAATCAATCTAAAAGTCGATTTTTGGCGGCGGCCAGTCACGATTTACTGCAACCGATGCATGCAGCACGTTTGTTCAGTACGGCATTGGAACAGAGTGTCAGCTCAGCTGAAGATCAACAAACCTTACAACAACTTGATCGCGCACTATATGGCGCTGAAAGCATGCTCTCTGCCCTACTCGATATTGCTCGTTTAGAAGGTGGAACCATCCAACCAAAACGCCAAGCGTATTCATTACATGACTTATTGAGTGATCTTGAACTTCAATTCAAATCAATTGCAGCGCAACGTAATATTCAATTGTCTGTACACGATACCCAATTCTGGGTTGATAGCGATCCACAATGGATGCGACGAATTATTCAGAATTTCGTTAGTAATGCATTGCGTTATACAGCTCAAGGTCGTGTTGTTGTTGGTGTATTACGTTCTGCACAAAGACCAAACCATATTCGAATCGGTGTTTGGGATACAGGACCTGGCATCAATGAACAACAACGGGTGAAATTATTCCAAGAATTTGAGCGTTGCGGGCATACCTCCCCTTGGGGTGAACAAGGACTTGGACTTGGTCTCGCGATTGTTCAACGTATGACGAGCCTGCTCGATTTCCCAGTGCATGTCTATTCAGAATTAGGTAAAGGTTCTTGCTTTATGATCGAAGTACCGCTCGCCGAAGCACCAAAAATTCAAGCGACTACACCGCATGTGACCGCACTGCAACATACAGCATATAAAGTGCTTTGTTTAGACAATGATGAAACCATTTTACAAGGTATGCGGACTTTATTAAGCAAATGGGGCTATCAAATTTTTACAGCAACTGAGCCATCGGAAGCACTAAAACTAATTGAACAAGAAGATATTCAAGTGTGGTTAATCGATCAGCATTTAAATCATGATCAACGAGGATTAGATTTTATTGAACAATATCGCCCTGCACATATTCCAGTCGCATTAATTACAGCAGATTCTGATCCTGAGTTGCCTCAATATTTGAAACAGCAAAATATTGTTCTATTGAAAAAACCGCTCAAACCTGCGGGATTACGTGCTTGGCTTTCTGGTTTAAAAATTATGCCAATGAGCTAAATGGCAAAATATTTTGAAACATAGGCAAAAACCATCAAAAAAAGCGCATTAAAATGACAATAAATTGACCAAAATGCTCAAAAATTTATTGGCTATGGCAAAAACGTTCACTTACACTAGTGAACGTTTGTACACTTACTTACAATTAGTTAAAATATTGTTTTTATTAATAAATATTACCATAAAAACCACATATACAACTTTAGTCGTATTCTAGTTGTTTTCTGAATAACGCATAAATTGATCAAAATGATAGGAACCTATGTCTTTGCTGTTTTAGGTTTCTAACACAATCGCCATAAAGGACATGATCATGAATAGCAATCAAGCCACTTCAGAGCATAACGAGTTACAGTTTTACCGCCAATACAGTGCAAATGCATTATTACCAGAGCTCAACTGGCAGAATATTTTTGTACAGAGCAACTTAGATGATACTCATCTAAAAGCATTGAATACACTTTATCAAGCAGCCGTTCCCCTTGCCCTCAATGTATTCCATGAGCTGAATTTTGATGTATTTGCACCAGCAGCTTATCAGCCACAAGGTCTAGGATTATTTGAAAAGCTAGCGTTACAAGAACAAAAATTCTTGGATGTATTAGAAACAGAATCTGCTCATTTGGATCATGAAACACGTCATCAAATGTGGAGTATGCTACTACGTGGTGGTGCCGTGTTGGTCTTTAAAGCATGGTTAGGTCATGTCAAAGATGGTGAAAATCAACTGGATAAAAGTCAATTCGATGAACTATCAGATTTATTATTTATCAAAACTCGCCCAGAACAATTAGCTCAACGATTAAATATAGATTCAACTGCTGATCTAACCCATATCTTTTTGATGCACGAAAATGATGTTTTTCTTGATCATTTTAATAGCCTTGAAACAGCAGCTTTATTTGTAGATTTAGGTGTTTATGATGCTGCATTTTTAAGTTTACGTGATGATCGCGTCGCCGAATATCTCATCGCAAAAAACTATGTAACTCAAGAACAAATTGATGATTTGCAGTGTGCATTAAATCCATTGTACTGCGATAGCTTAATGCCAAAACAAGATTGTTTAGCTTAAATTTTTAAAGCCACAATATTATGATTGTGGCTTTAATTTTCTTCGAGCTTTTAAAGTTATCAATTTTTTTCTAACCGTTGTTTATGAATATTCATCACAACATCACTAAACTCGCCTAAAATATAATTTGCCCAAAGTCGACTATACCAGTTGTATTCTGTAGACAAACGATAATCTATCGTGAGAATTAGTTTTGTGGTTTTCTCATCTATTCTTTCTAATTGATAATCCGTTTTAAGTAGATCAAAATACTTTCCACCCATTTCAATATGATCATCTACAGATCCTTTTGGAAATGAATGTTGATCAAACTTATATGTCCAACTTAAAAAGTAAGGAACGTAATTAGCTTGTACAACCTCTTCAAATTTAACCCCACGTTCCCATTGAATAGTACGAATAGTCTCATCTTTCCGCTGCTCAGTCATACCAAATACAGGTTTTGGAAACCCCATCCAAAATATTGGACTTGACTTAACTTCTTTAGGCTGGATTTTTCCTATATTTTGGATAGCATAAAAAACTTGCTCGGCAGGTGCATGAATCACGACTGAGCGTTGTGTTTTCCCATATTGGGTCTGCCCCATATCTGGTAATAAAAATGAAAATAATAAAGGTAATATTGCAATCGAATATATTTTAGAACTAGGTTTCCACAAATAATAACAGAATGTTCGCATTATGATTGCACCCACAAATAAACACCCCAATATAAATGGACTAATCATTATGAGACAAATAATACCCTCACCTAACACAATCATTGCGAACATAAGAATAAGTACAAGCGTAGCAACTTGAATACCAAAAGCTTTATAAAGTTTGTCTTTAGGTTTTTTTACAATCGAAAAATATTCTATTAATGCACCTAATATTAAAGGCATTCCAATAACCATAGAGCTCATAATAAGTTTATGGTTGTATTGCCCCCAAATACTTGTTAAAGCGATAAAAATAAGCGCAATTAGAGGAAAGAGTGTAAAAGCAAAACTTCGTCCCGTATAGATTTTTTCCAACGGATAAGGAGGAGTATTTTTTATATTTTTAAGTACTATGGCATAACCATATTCTTCATCTTCAATTTTATTAAACTCATATTGTGCAAAACCCGCATGGTTTAATAAATTGACCAAATTTGTTCGAGTTTCCTCATCCCATTTTTCAACAATAAAACGTGTATATCCTTGTTGTTCCAGTTCATCTAATATTTTTTTCTGATCTATTTCTGACATTTTAATACTATAATTATCAAGATAATAAAGGGATTATAATTAACCCCTTTATTACTTTCTAGTTAAAACTTCATGTTCATCCGCATCCAATAATTACGTCCAATATTATTAAACTGCTCACTTGCAGCATAACCAAACATAGACGCACCTGCTTTATTTAAATGCTCTGTATAAGCCTTATCTAAAACGTTATCAATCCCAACTGAAACATCGACTGCTTCAGTTAGCTTATAAGTTCCATTTACAGCTAGGGTATCAAATGCTTTACTTTCATTCATGTCATAACCAACCACACTACCCTCATTCAAACTGATACGATTTTGTTTTGCAACAGCACGCCACAATAGACCTAAGCTATATTTTTCATCAACATAGCGTAAATTTAATCGACCCTCTAAAGGTGCAATTTGTGGTAATGCGCGATGATCCGAAGTATTTTCTCCCCAAGCGTACATAGTTGAAAGATCAGCTTGGAAATGATCAGTGAATTGATAACCTAAACCTGCTTCAGCACCCGCAATCGTGGCATCAACATTACGTGCCAATGGCTGTCTCATGGTTGGCGTATTGTATTCCAACAAAATAAAATCTTTGATTAAACCTGCATAAGCTGATGCCCACGCACTCCAAGCACCATGTTCAGCTTGGAAGCCAAGGTCAAGTTGTGCCGTACGCTCAGTTTTGAGATTATCTAAATTATCAAGCATACGATAGGTCGTTACACCATTGGTTGTTGAACTGATGCCTCGATCTGTCGACGTACTATACAACTCCCAAAAATCAGGAGTTCGTTCTACATAACCTATACCTGCATAAGCTTTTAATCCATGCTCAGGTAGATTTTTCTCTAGACGTATAAAACCACTTGGTAAAGTATCTTTACGATTCTTGCCATCTTCAAGATTATTAATCTTTATTTGATCGATGCGTGCGCCCGCAACTAATTTCTGATCTGGGTTAAAGGCGTAAGTCCATTCACTAAATACACCATAAGATTGAAATTTCAAATCTTCAGCATAAGGTGAATTCCTTGATGGCATGGCATACATGACCATATCACCACCATGCTTATTCTGCTGCGTATCTACACCTGAAATGACGCTAAATTTATCCCAATCTGTCGTTACAGCTAAACGGGTATTTAAAGTACGACGATCAACCCGCATCGACATTTTATTTGGCACAGTCATATTCATTCCGTGCATATTCATGGTCGTCATTGGCGGCGTACGTAAGCTAAAATTATCCATTACATGATTGTTATAGCTGTAGTCCACTTGGGCTTCAACTTTCTTGATCACCTCTGTAATATTTTTTTGTTCAGCGTGTAGACCAAGGCTTTCTCGTTTAAATTGCGAACCGTCCATACTACGGCCAGCGTAGGCAGCCTCACCATCACCTTTACCTGCACGCAATTCTAACCAAGAATCATCTGTTGGCTTCCAACCCAATGCCAAGTCAGTATTCCAGCGCTCCCAATTTGAATGAATGCTATTATCGTCGCCATCTTTGTAATCATCTGCAACAGAACGATTAGCATTTAAACGAGCATATTTGGTTTCATCGCCAATTGCCGCTTCAATATTATGATCTAGACGACCATATGAACCCATCAAAACACTGGCTTGTCCACGATAAGGCTGTTCTTTGCTGAGATTTTCAGGTTGACGCTGAAAAATGACAGTTGCAGCCGAACCAGGTGTTGCGTACTGAACAGTTTGCGGCCCTTTAATCACCGTAATTTTATCGAAGCTTTCTGGCTGAATATAAGAAGTTGGTGCATCCATACGATTCGGGCACGCACCTAAATTTTCACTACCATCAACCAACATTTTAATCCGTGAACCAAACATGCCACGGAACGTCACATCACCATTTGTTCCACCATTTTTAATGGCACTAAATCCCATAATATTTTGTAAATAGTCTGCACCGTCCGTTGCAGGAATAGGTTGAATTGCTTGCTTAGGATCAGCATGAATAATCAATCCATTTGCATCATTTGGCTGCTGCGCTGTAACGACAATAGGTGCTAATACAACAGGGGTTTTATCGGACTGAACATCCATATTTGCCCATAATAATGTGTTATTTGAGGCAGCAAGAATCGCAACCGTGAGGGGCTGTAATAAAAATTTAGTTTGAGCCATGATTGGTCTCTCTTAAAACATAAGTAAAACTAGGCTAGAGTTTTGAAAACCCTAATAAAATTGACGTTTTAATTTATGCAAAGAGTGGCGGTGCTCGCCCTTGAGGTAATAAGAATAGCCGTTGCAGTGCAAAATAAACATGCTTAAATGCCTGTTGATACGCGACTAAACGGATTTGGATTCGGACTAAAACCTCTTTCACGCCGAATTCAGGTGGTAATACCAAATTGGCATACACCGTACAGTATTGACACTGATGATTTGGATCGTGATGGTCATGTTTCGACATCAGGCTTTGATGTTGTTCAAGCTGATGTGAATGATGATGCATATTGTGCGATACAGACTGCTGTTCAGCTTTTAATTTAGGCAACAGTAACGCTTGGGTAATCGTTTCACAGACGGGTGCAATCTGATATTGCTTCGGGAGCAGTGGCTGCAAAAACACCGCAATCTGTAAACAGACTGCGGTGAATGCAAGCATTAAACCACTACGAAACAATAAGGGCACTTTTAATAACCGAAAAACATTTGTTAACGTTTAACCGCAACTTTTTCTTTATCGCGTTGACGTACAACTTTTTCAACTTTCTCACGTGCACGTTGGCGTTTTAATGGCGATAAATAGTCTACAAAAAGCTTGCCATTTAAGTGATCCATTTCATGTTGGATACAAACAGCGAGAAGTTCGTCAGCTTCTATTTCAAATGCTTGACCTTCAAGGTTAATTGCCTCGATTTTTACACGTGACGGACGCTCAACTTTATCGTATATTTGAGGCACAGAGAGACAGCCTTCTTCGTACGGCTGTGTCTCTACGGTCAGTGGAGTGACTTTGGGGTTAATGAACACCATCGGTTGGTTTTTCTCTTCAGAGATGTCCATAACAATAAGCTGAATATGATGATCAACCTGAGTTGCCGCTAAACCTATACCCGGTGCCTCGTACATGGTTTCAAACATATCTGCTGCAAGCTGACGAATATCATCAGTGACTTCTTCGACTGGCTTAGCAATGGTACGAAGACGGGGATCAGGAAAACTTAAAATAGGTAATAAGGCCATACCGTTCCTCATTTATGCCATTGATCAGAAAACCAACTGAAGGGAATGCTTGATCAAAAAATTGTGTGTAAAGTCGTTATTATAACGCAACTACACACATAATTTTTAGGAATTATGATAATGAAAAAGGTTTTAAACGGCATACCATCATTTCATGCCTTGGGGTTAAAAAAACAACTGATTGCTGCTGCAATTTGTGCAGGATTAGGCATGAGCATAAACCTTACTCATGCAGCAAGCCCTAACGCAAACCCACCATCCGTAAAAGCGGGTGCACCACATGTCTATGTGGTGAAAAAAGGGGATACGCTTTGGGATATTTCAGGCAAATTTTTAAGCAAGCCTTGGCGCTGGCCTGAAATTTGGGCAAGCAATAAACATGTCAAGAATCCACATTGGATTTACCCTGGTGATCGCTTGCTACTTTGTAGTTTGAACGGTAAACCACTGATTGGTAAAGATGAAGGTGATGGTTGTGACGGTATCATTCGTCGTTACTCTGGCAATACTTCTACTTTACGTCCAAAAGTTCGTATTGAAGCTTTGAACAATAGCGTCCCTGTTATTCCATTAGCTGATATTCAACAATGGTTAGAACGAACTTCTGTACTTCCAGCGAGTGCGATTAGCAATACACCTTATGTCTTGGGTACAGCGGATAATCGTGTACTTGCAGGCAAAGGCCAGAGCATTTATGTACGTGGTCAAGGTATCGAAAATGGTCAACGTTATGGCGTATACCGTGAAGGTGAACCATATATCGTGCTTGATGAAAAAGGGAAGAAACAAAATCTAGGTGTTGAGCTCACGCAAGTCGCTTCTGGTGTTGCGATTACCAATGAAAATGACATTACAACCTTTGAATTAACAGATAGTTATAATGGTGAAGTACGTCGTGGTGATCGTATTATGCTTGAACAAGATGCCATGTTACCTACTTTATTCTACCCAACTGAACCAAATCAGGTGAAAGATGGCGGTAAAGTCATCCGTGTCATGGGGTCTATAGGTACAGCTGCGAAAAATGGTGTAGTCACTGTTGACCGTGGTACAGCAGATGGCATTGAAATCGGACAAGTTTTTAGTACGTACCAAGATGGTGAAACTGTTCGTGATCCAAAGACCAAAGAAAGTATAAAATTACCAGGTCAATACGTTGGTAGTATTATGATTTTCAAAAGTTTTGATCGCATCAGCTACGGCTATGTTTTAGAGAGTGAGTTACCAATTAAAATTGGTTCAAATATCAAGCCGCCTCGTCTTGATAACTAAACGCTAATTAGAAATGTTGAATCAGTTACTACCCCATCATTATCATACTGTGTTGGTGTGGTATCTGGTTCAACACTCGCTTTCTAGTTTTCAAAAAATTCAAAACTATTTCGGTAGTTGTACGGAAGCCGTCCAAACACATCGACTTTCTGAATGGCAACAGCTCGGTTTACACAAAAATCATTTAAAACGTCTAGAAGAATTCCAAACCTCACATGGTAAAAAGCAATTTGACCACATGGTTCAATTGATTTGTAAGCATACTGATTTTATTTTAACCCCTGAAGATATCGACTACCCTACTCAACTTTTACCTTATTCTGATCATCCTCCTATTTTATTTGGTCAAGGTCAGCCACAAGCACTATTGCAGCCCCAGATTGCTATGGTTGGAAGTCGAAAACCGAGCCCTCATGGGCGACAAGTTGCTTATGATTTTGCGTATTATTTAAGTGAAAAAGGTTTTTATATTAGCAGCGGTTTAGCCCACGGAATTGATGAAGCGGCTCATCGTGGTGGTTTAGCCCATCATCGGACAATCGCGGTGACTGGAACAGGTTTAGACACAGTTTATCCAGCGCAAAATAGCAAACTAGCCCAAGAAATTATTCAAACAGGTGCTCTTGTAACTGAGTTCCTTCCGACTACACCACCTTTACAGCAGCATTTTCCACGTCGTAATCGCATCGTTAGTGGTTTAAGTCTTGGTGTTTTGGTTGTAGAAGCCGCTCTGAAAAGTGGTTCACTGATCACAGCAAATGAAGCAGCTAATCAAGGGAAAATGGTATTTGCCATTCCTGGACATATTTACAGTGAGTATCATCAAGGCTGTCATCAATTAATTCGTGAAGGTGCAACTTTAGTTGATCATCCAGAACAAATTATTGAAGATCTAGCCTTACCTACTCAATGGCAAGTACAACAACAAATTCCAGAAGAATCTATAACCATCACACCAAGCTTACCAACGCATTTGATTGCTCTTTATCAAAGTCTCGACTGGGTTGGACAAGACTTGGATGAACTTGCTCAACGTCATCCAATTCCGATCGCAGAACTCACAGCTCAATTGATGGAATTAGAATTACTCGGTTTCTGTATACAACAGGGTGGTCGCTATTTACGTTGTCGCCCAATTCATTAAAATAACCCTATCTTTGTCGCTAAACATAATCCCATGATTACCTCATCAATTTCGGAAGCAGCACAGCTTTTGAAGCAAGGACAAGTTCTTGCTTATCCAACAGAAGCTGTTTGGGGCTTAGGCTGCGATCCATTCAATCAACAAGCTTTTCAAAACATTCTTGAGCTAAAACATCGCCCAATTGAAAAAGGAGTCATTTTATTAGCAGGTCACTTAGGGCAAGTTGAGCATTTGTTACAAAGCTTAGCTCCAAAGATACGTAAGCAAGTGATTGATAGTTGGACGGATCGTGTAGCAACTGAAAGAGCTACTACGTGGTTACTCCCCGCTGATGAGCACATTCCTATTTGGATTAAAGGTCAACATCCATTGGTTGCTGTACGTGTAACCACGCATCCTTTGTGCATCGAACTCTGTAATGCTTTTGACGGCTTTATTGTATCGACCAGTGCTAATCCCGCTGGACTAAACCCAGCACAGAATTTAGAACAAGCTCAAGGTTATTTTGGTCCATCCCTGAATTATTTAGAGGGTGATTTAGGGCTTAGCCAAGAACCTAGTCGAATTCTCAACGCTTTAACAGGTGAAGTAATTCGCGCTTAATTATGTAAATAGTGAATAAAAAAAAGCTCAGTTATATAGGGATAACTGAGCATAAAAAGGATGTGTATAATCACATCCAGAGGGTCTGCAAATTGGTTGAGTATATTCATCGTTAAAAATGAATCTAGCTACTCTGAAAGCTATTATGGATCAATCATTTGATTTATACAAATATATTATTTATCTAACAAAAAATGTGAAAAGCGTACCATTTTTGTCAGTTTTAAAATTTCAATAAAATTATATTTCTATTTTTATTGAATTTTTTTTTGATCACAAACTTGATAAATATCTAAAATATATTTGAAAATCATATAGAAAGAATTTTCATTAAATAAAAATTTTGATATGTTTGTCGCTATTTCAAACAATTTTATACCATCATTTCATATTTAAGTGGAGCTTTCAATCAATTCTACAGGTGCTTTTGCCGTTTTCTTTTGCGCTAAAATGATACCGACCAAAATCGTCACACCGCCTAAGGTATGGTAGATCGTCCAATGCTCAGATAGCCATACACTTGCAATAATTGCAGTAAATACAGGCATCAAATTCATAAAAATACTAGTACGGTTTGGACCAATGGTTTGTACAGCAATCATCCATAATAAAGGTGCGATCAACGATGGAAAAATGCCGGCATACAATACACTTGCTGCATTATCTACATTAATTGCATCTAAGCCCAACCAAAGTAGAAATGGAAGATGATATAGCAACGCAAAAGCGATTTGGATATAGAGACTGGTCATCAATGGAAGTTGTACTTGCCATTTTTTTAGAAAGACGCCATAAAATGCATAAAAGCCTACAGCCAAGACCATGACAGCATCTCCCCAATGTCCTCCTTGGTCAAATAAGCGAGAGAAATGCCCTTGGCTCATCACATAAACTAGGCCGAAAAATGATAAGAAACTACCAAAAATCGCAAATCGATTTGGCTTATCTTTTAAAATAATATAGGAAATAAAAATGGTAAAAACTGGAACAAAGGCATTTACAATACCCATATTTGTTGCAGTGGTATAATGTGCTGCTGTATAAGAAAGCCCTTGATATAACACCATTCCAAAAGCACTAAGAACTGCTAATTTAGGAATATATGGGCGAATCAAAGCTCGCTGTTTCCATACTTTAGGCAACATAAATGGTGTCAAAATGAGAAAGGCAACAAACCAACGATAAAAACTAATACTGACGGGTGAAATATAGTCCGCAACATAACGAGTCACTGCAATATTTAACGACCAAATTAAGACTGCTATCAATGGCAGTACAAATGCCCATTTTTGGTATCTACTTAACTGAGTCATCAGCCATCTCACAATATTTCTGGATTAGGAATATTCTGAAAGATGTCTAAAATAATTGAAATATCGTATTTCAGACATTTATATCGCGGTTAGGACATTAGAACTCAAACAACTCCCAGCTACGCATCGCATGTTCTACTACTTTATGAAGTTGTTTAACAGTAGCACCATCACGTGCTTGAATGGTCAGCCCTTGTAATAACGTTGTATAGAAATCTGCTATTTCTTGAAGTGGCGCAGTTCTGTTAATATCTCCATTTTCAACACCTTGTTGTAAACGTTCCAACATTTTTTGCTTAGTTTTTAACCTTTTTTCAAGAATATTATGCTGTACCACCTGAGCATTATCCGAACAGTTCATCGTTGCAACCACTAACATACAACCTGCTGGTTTATTGGGTTGTGCTAAACGCTGTACATTTTCATAAAGAAAGAGCTCAAATGCGACTTTAGCTGTTTTTGCTTCTAAAAATATTGCCTCAATCGGACATGCCTCATGCGCCAGATAATAGTCAATACACTGATAAAAAAGCCCCGTTTTATCGCCAAAACTACTGTACAAACTCGGTGCGGTCAGTTGTAAAGCATGTGTTAAATCACTGATTGAAGTTGCTTCATAACCATGTTCCCAAAACAGTAACATCGCCTTTTCTAAAGCTTGTTGCTCATTAAAACATTTAGGGCGACCACGCTTTTTTTTTGCATTGTCATCGCATGGAATGGCGATGGACTCATGGGTATTTTTCATAAATGCCGCAGATATTTTCATAACGATCACTATTAAATTAATTGACGCATCGTTTTTTATCAACTATTTTATTTAATAACGATCGTTATAAAAAACTAAATACTATTTAAAGTTTATTGTTATCCTTATAACAATAAAGGGAATTTCTTATGCAAAACCCTAACTCTCCCAAAATATATCCCAGTACATCAACAGAAACTCAAGGCAGTTGGTATGCCATTTTAGCTGTTGCAATTGGTGCATTTGCTCTCGTCACCAGTGAGTTCTTACCTGTGGGGGTACTCAATAGTGTTGCAACTGACTTGCATATTTCTGTTGGTACGGCTGGCTTAATCATTACTTTACCCGGAATCATGGCCGCATTTGCTGCACCTCTGCTGCCTATTTTTGTTAAACAACTTGATCGACGCTATGTTTTAATCTTTCTCACCGCAATCATGGTGGTTGCCAATACGATTACTGCATTTGCAGATAGCTTTAATCTACTCTTAGTGAGCCGTTTGGTGCTCGGAATTGCGATTGGTGGCTTTTGGGCAACAGCAATTGCCCTAAGTGGCAAGCTTGCGCCTGCAAAACTTCCTATTGCCAAAGCAACGGCGGTGGTCATGGCAGGTGTAACATTTGCAACGGTATTAGGTGTACCTATCGGCACTTGGCTCAGTGAGTTTTATGGTTGGCGTAGCGCATTTGGCATTACTGCAGCAATTGGCTTGATTGTGTTGTTATTACAAATCATCTTCTTGCCAAAGTTAACTCCCGACGCTGCCATTCATTTACGTGATCTACCGGCTTTACTCAGAATTCCGAAAGCACGTAGTGGCATGTTGATCGTACTTTTAATTGGTCTTGCCCATTTTTGTGCTTATAGTTATCTAGCACCTTTTTTCAAAAATATCGCCGGATTTGATGGCACAACCATCAGCTCATTACTACTGCTATATGGCATTGCAGGTATTTTCGGGAACGCTTTTGCAGGCTACAGTGGTAACTTAAATGTTCGCTACACACTCGCCTTTGTCGGCATCTGTTTCGCAATCGTATTCTTTGGTTTCCCCCTCTTTGCAATTCACGAATTTGGTGCGATTGTATTAACTGCACTATGGGGCTTTGCTTTTGGCGCATTTCCAACTTCAGCAAATATTTGGATGTTTGTTCACGCACCGAATGCTGTCGAGAAAGGTATGCCGCTATTTGTGTGCATGTTCCAAGTTATGATTGCTATTGGGTCATTATTAGGGGGATATGTAGTTGATCACTTCAATGAAAATATCTTAATTTATGGTGTGATCAGCTTTGTTGTCTTAGCATTAATCAGTATTTTCACCTTAGCAAAAGGTTTGAACAATCCTAAAGTCACTTGTGAAAATTAAATGAGAACCCCGAATGAAGTATGATGAGACTGAAAAATTCTCTTTTTTAAATGGTATCGAAGTACATGAATTTCTTTATCAGAAAGATGATGTTGTCAGTCCACACTCTTCTCTTTGGGGTGATTTTAATTTTAGTTTAAATGGTACTTTAGAGTTCGATATTGAGGGCAAATATTATTTATCTCCGCCTAGCTATGGATTATGGTTACCGCCACACACTGAGCATCAATCGCTCCCTGTTGAACATGAAATTCATTATATCTGCATTCGATTACATCCCAAATTTGGAAGATTTCTAGGAGACGTTTGTCGTTGTTTTAGTATTGAACCTTTTTTCCGTGCGTTGGTTATTCAAATTTTAGAACAACAAAAGAGTAAGACTTCTCCTGAATATCTCGAGCATCTACTGCAAGTTTTATTTGACCAATTGAAGCAAGCGCCAGCACATTCTCACTATTTGCCTCAAAGCAATCACCCAGTTTTAGCACCGATCTTAGAAAAACTTGCGGATCCTGAACAATTCAATATTAGCCTACAACAAGTGTTGTATAACTTTACGGTCAGTGAGCGCCATGTGTTACGGCTGAGCCAACAAGAATTGCAACTCTCTCTGTCAGAATGGCGCAATCGAGCCAAAATTATTTTTGCAATCAATCAAATTCGTCAAGGCATGACCATTAAACAATTGGCATATACTTTAGGTTATCACCATAGCTCTAGCTTTATTGAATTCTTCAAACGCTATACAGGACAGACCCCTATTCAACTCAAAAATGCCTCGATATAAATGCAAGATGTGCTTTTGCTCATAATTTGTATAGATTCATATCAAGAGGATTGCACTCTACTAAATTAGCAGTTAAAACAAACAAGTCTTGTCACAACAACAAATTAGGACGTATTCCATGAGCCAGTCGGTTTATCACATTCCAGTTAAAGATATTAAAGGTCAAGACGTTGATCTTGATCAATATCAAGGTAAAGTTCTACTGATTGTTAACGTAGCCTCAAAATGTGGCTTAACACCACAGTACGAAGGCCTAGAAAAACTTTATCAAGCGAAAAAAGATCAGGGCTTAGAAATTTTAGGCTTCCCAGCAAATAATTTCTTAGAGCAAGAACCAGGGACAAATGATGAAATCGAACAATTCTGTTCACTCAACTATGACGTCCACTTCCCTTTATTTGCAAAAATCTCTGTTGCAGGTGAAGATAAACATCCTTTATATCAAACACTCACACAAGCAATTCCTGAACGCCTTGGTGAAGGACCTTGGTGGAAAGACCTCGTTGATTATGGCTTAACACCAAATAATCCACCTGAAATACTTTGGAATTTTGAAAAATTCTTAGTCAATAAAAATGGGGAAATCGTAGCGCGTTTTGCACCTGACATTACCGCAGATGATGAGCGTATCGTGACTGCAATTGAAGCTGAATTAGCAAAATAGATTTTATAAGTCTATAGAAAAGAATAGCTTATCTATTCTTTTCTATTTTAAATATTAAATCCAATTTCTATAGATTTCATCTCGCAAAAATGTTGGTGAATTGCAACAATCACTTTTTTCTTCATTTTTTATCATTATAGTGCTCGCTTCTCATAAGCTAGTATCTTTTTGCCATGATGGAAAATTTATCTATCAAAGCCACTCTCTCAACCATAACACTTTTGATAGCATCATTTTTACTTACAGCTTGCGATCAGACTCCACCAGAAAATAGCTATTTAGAAAAAAATAGTGAATTCGAGCAACCATCAGCGCGAGATGGAGAAAAAGAGATGATGGGTAAGGCCACAATTTCAGAAGAAGAAAATTTAAGTAATGGCAATATGCTGAATATTGCTCGAGATATCGCAAAATTACAGTTCGAAACAGATGATTATGTGACTTTATTAAAGCAATCACAGAATAGCCTTGAGCAAGCAATTCAAGATAAAAACACCCGTCAATTACAACATGCTGCGGGCGATTTAAAACAAGAACTGCATGGCCTGCATGATACTTTACTGTCTCTTAATTTAAAAAGTCATGAAGTTAATCAAATCCGTCAGAGCCTACTTTCCGCAAATCAACAGTTATTGACGATGCCACTGTTACATGGTCAAACAGATCTTAGTAAAATTGACTTTGCTAAAATTGAAAAACAATTCAATACTATTCAAATGGATATGGTAAAAATTTCTAGCCTAGTACTTAATAACAATACTGTATCAAACAATACAACGGCCTAACCCCAAATCTGTTTTTTAAATGAAGGTTGAGTTATATCAGCATATTTTGGATAGCGCGGTTCTGAATTACATCATTCTGATCCTGTTGCGGCAACTGCTCGCGGTGCATGCCATACTGAGTCATCTGTTTATACTTTTCGAGCTCAGCATTTATCAAACTGACCCGTTGTTTTAATTCGACTGACATAAACTGATTGGATTGCGCTAATGCAACCCAACCTGCTTGTACTCTGCGCTTGGGATTTTCATCTGCTAATTGTTTTTGCATCCAAATATGTAATTGGTATGCACGTTGATGCGCTTCAAATTTATAAGCAAACAACGTCGTAGAAATCACTGCTTCAGAAATCCGCCCCATCAATTTCATTTCAATCTGTCGCAGTTGATAAGCATATATATCAACGCGATATTTTAATAAATACTGATTAAACCACTCAGCAAAATCAATCAATAAATCCATAAGTTGATTTCGTTGCATCAATAATTGTTGTTTTTGTTGTAAAGGTTTACGTCTTTCAATTTTTTGTACTCGCCAAGTCCGATATACCGCCAGACTTCCCACTACAAAAGCGCCAATTGAGCCCGTTACAACACCACCAATTGCAGCACCAATTGCTAAACTATTTTTCATCATTGACTGAGGCTGTGAATAAGGACGGATTTGTTTTCCTTGTATGGAATTAAAATTACGATATACCGCAAACCCAGTGTTCATGAGTGGAATAGGTAAATAACCATCCACGCCAACTGGATAGTTCAAGCTTACTTGTGCCGTTCGTTGTACCGCTTCAAAACTGAGTGCTAAGTCTGCAAAAATTGAAGAATACTTTTCCTGCAAATGTGCTAATTCAATATTCACGATAATGGCGATATGTGGATATTGCTGCGCAAATTGTTCAATCGCACCAACATCTAAACTACACTTCACCTGCATTGGTGTTCCATCAACAATCAAATCGAAACCAGATAAATGTGAATGTTCAGCAAATTCAATCGTATGGCCTTGTTGACTTAAATTATAAGCCACTTGTTGTTTTGCTAAATAGGAAGACAAATGCTTTAAAGCTGCATCGTGATCATAATCAGGAGCTGGAATTTGTTTTAAATTATAAAATGTATCTACATCGTTCTCTGATGCAGCAACTAAAGCATCTAGAATCAATGGATTAATCTGTAGATAATTCCAAATAAAACCAAGCGTATAATTTGCAGTATTGATACCACTAACAATTTTTAAATCCCGATTTGTTAAAATTGTCTTTAAAGCGGTATTGGCAGATTTATGACGATCAAGATTAACGATAATTTCTTGATTACTTAGAAGCTTAGGTGCATCTTCAATGATATTTTTAGAATAAGGAAGAATAAACTCATCGGTAATTAACCAATCATTGAAAGAATTCCCAGCTTGTTTTAAACGCTTCTGCAAACCAAAAAATGGCGTTGCGTGCATCGAATCAGATTGCATAGACTCAGGCAATATCAATGAAACAGCCCATTGGGTAAAGTGCTCGTGTTTACTTTGTTGCTGTATCTGATCTACGTCCCCTAAGTATTGTAATGCTTCAATGGCATCACTATTTTTCAGTTGGCTAGATGAATGATTTCGATTTAATAAACAATAAATAAAATCATAGCGGACTTCTTCCAATTGCACCGCTTGTTGTTTGAATACTTTCTGATAGATCTCAATTGCAGAAGACCAATCTTCTAAAGCTTGATAAGACTTTGCCAGCACAAGTTGAATGTCAATTTGATGATATTGCTCGTGTAATTGTTTTAAAATATTAAGTTTCTGAGGGCTTTCTTTGCATTTTTCTAAATGAATCGCTATATCATGCAAATCTTCTTGATTAAACGATTGATCTGCATACTGCAAACGAAATGCTAGGCACTGTTCAAACCATGCAAAACGATGAGCATGTTGCTTATATTTAGGAATAAAAGTACGAATAATTAGCTCGATCAAGCGTAATGAACATACTATCTCATCAGTTGTATGATGCTGAAAATGCCATATTTTAGGCAGAGTCAGCTGAAGCAAGTGGGAATAAAAGCCTGCTGTTAATTCTGGCTGAGCTAATGTAACAAGCTTCAGTTGATCTCTAACTGATAAATGATGCCCTTGTTGCTCAATGCGATCTAAACGCAACTTTAAGACATTGCTTGCTAACATACTTTTCCTAATCAAATTTTTATAAGTGCTATTGATTGAATAAAAATTTAGATCAAAGATTTATCTACTGCTCTAAAGTCTCATCTTATTATGTTTTTAGCAAATAAAAAAGCCACCTTTCGGTGGCTTTCTCAATCTTAAATCTGCAATTACATTGCGCGATTCTTGATTTTACGGATGGTTTCAAGCTGAGCCGCAGTTTCTGCAAGCGCAGCAAGAGCAGCAGCCGAGTCCAAATCACTCTTTTGATTTGCTAACAATTGTTCAGCTTGTTTACGAGCTTCCATAATTGCAGCTTCATCTAAGTTGTCAGCACGGATTGCAGTATCTGCAAGCACCGTAACAACATGAGGTTGAACTTCTAACACACCGCCTGATACATACACGATTTCTTCTGTACCATTTTCCAACTGAACACGGATCGGTCCCGGTTGGAGTAAAGTTACAAGTGGCGCATGCCCTGGTAAAATACCTAGCTCACCACCCGCACCTTTTGCGATTAACATCGTAACTTGTCCAGAGTAAATAGACTCTTTAACACTTACGACATCACATTGCATAGTCGCCATGAGATGATCTCCTTAAATTAGAGTTTCTCAGCTTTAGCAATCACTTCGTCAATACCACCAACCATATAGAACGCTTGTTCTGGGATGTGATCGTATTCACCAGCTAATAGACCTTTAAAGCCACGAATCGTTTCTTTAAGTGGTACTAATTTACCAGGAGCACCAGTAAACACTTCAGCTACGTGGAATGGTTGAGAGAAGAAACGTTGGATTTTACGCGCACGGTAAACAACCAATTTATCTTCTTCTGCTAACTCATCCATACCCAAGATTGCGATGATGTCTTTAAGCTCTTTATAACGTTGCAATACGTTCTGTACAGAACGTGCAATTTCATAATGCTCAGTACCAACAACCAATGGGTCTAACTGACGTGAAGTTGAGTCCAGTGGATCGATCGCTGGGTAAATACCAGAAGATGCGATGTCACGACTCAATACTACTGTTGCATCTAAGTGAGCAAACGTTGTTGCAGGTGATGGGTCAGTCAAGTCATCCGCAGGTACGTATACAGCTTGGATCGATGTGATCGAACCAGATTTAGTAGACGTAATACGCTCTTGAAGAACACCCATTTCTTCTGCAAGTGTCGGTTGGTAACCTACCGCAGATGGCATACGACCTAACAATGCTGATACTTCAGTACCCGCAAGTGTATAACGGTAGATGTTGTCGACGAATAATAATACGTCACGACCTTTACCATTTTCGTCTTTTTCATCACGGAAGTATTCAGCCATAGTCAAACCAGTTAACGCTACGCGTAAACGGTTACCTGGTGGCTCGTTCATTTGACCGTAGACCATTGCTACTTTGTCAAGAACGTTAGAATCTTTCATTTCGTGATAGAAGTCGTTACCTTCACGAGTACGCTCACCAACACCAGCAAACACAGATAAACCTGAGTGTGCTTTCGCGATGTTGTTGATCAACTCCATCATGTTAACGGTTTTACCAACACCCGCACCACCGAATAAACCAACTTTACCACCTTTTGCAAACGGGCAAAGTAAGTCGATGACTTTAATACCAGTTTCTAAAAGATCAGTAGAAGCTGCTTGTTCAGCATAAGAAGGCGCTTGACGGTGAATTGGCAAACGCGCTTCAGTCGCTACAGGACCTGCTTCATCAATAGGGCGACCTAAAACGTCCATAATACGACCAAGCGTAGCTGGGCCAACTGGAACAGAAATCGGTGCATTTGTACTGGTTACATTAAGACCACGTTTAAGACCTTCTGTAGAACCCATTGCGATGGTACGAACAACACCATCGCCAAGCTGTTGCTGAACTTCTAATGTAGTTTCAGTACCGTCAACTTGGAGAGCGTCATAGATCTTAGGAACGCTATTGCGCTCAAACTCGACGTCGATAACCGCGCCGATGATCTGAATGATACGACCGCTACTCATTGCTGTCTCCTCAATTCAAACTTAATAATGTTAAACGGCAGCGGCACCGCCAACGATCTCGGAAATTTCCTGAGTAATCGCGGCTTGACGCAGCTTGTTGTAAATGAGTTGTAGGTCTTTAATCAATTGTCCTGCGTTGTCCGTCGCTGCTTTCATCGCGACCATACGAGCAGATTGCTCACATGCAACGTTTTCAATCACACCTTGATAAACCATAGACTCGATATAGCGAACCAACAAACCATTTAACAATTCTTCTGCTTCTGGTTCGTAGATATAGTCCCAACCATAAGTACGGTTGAGATCATCGCCTGCTTGCGCTGGTGCTAAAGGAACAAGTTGTTCTACTTTAGGCTGTTGAGTCATTGCATTGACGAAACCATTTGAAACGAGGTAGATACGATCTAATTCGCCTTTATCAAATGCATCAAGCATAACTTGTACAGAGCCAGTTAACTGTTCCAAACTCGGCGCATCGCCAAGTTGGGTCGTTGCACCAAGCACTTTACCGCCGTAATTCTTAAAAAACGAAACCGCTTTTTGACCAATCAAAGCAAATTCAACTTCAATTGACTGCTGTTGTTGTGCTTTGACATGCTGCACAACTTTCTTGAACAAGTTAATGTTCAAGCCACCCGCCAAGCCACGATCTGAAGACACTACGATATAGCCAACACGCTTAACTGGGCGGTCAACCATATAACGGTGTTTGTATTCAGGGTTTGCTTGAACTAAGTGAGCAATTACACGGCGCATATTATCGGCATACGGACGGCCCTGAGCCATGCGCTCTTGCGCACGACGCATTTTAGAAGCAGCTACCATTTGCATCGCGCGAGTAATCTTTTGCGTGCTCTTGATACTAGCTACTTTGGCGCGAATTTCTTTTAAATTTGCCATACGCTTAACCTAGTATTCGAAAGCCCTTTCGAGCTTTCGAAGGTTGATCCGTGAACCAAACTTAACTAAAGGTAAACTTAGTAAGTTTGAGTCGCTTTGAAGCTCTCAATACCTGATTTGATTGCTGCTTCGATGTCTTTGTTATAATCACCAGTTTCATCGATCTGTTGCATTAACGCAGCATATTCAGAACGGAAGTAAGAAATTAACGCAGTATCAAAGTCTACGATTTTCTTCACTTCTACGTCAGCCATATAGCCTTCGTTAGATGCATAAACAGAAACAGCTTGGTCAGCAATTGAGTAAGGAGCATATTGTTTCTGCTTCATTAACTCAGTTACACGTTGACCATGCTCAAGTTGCTTACGAGTTGCTTCATCAAGATCAGAAGCGAACTGAGCAAACGCAGCCAATTCACGGTATTGTGCTAAAGCAGTACGGATACCACCAGACAATTTTTTGATGATCTTAGTTTGAGCAGAACCACCAACACGCGATACAGAGATACCCGCGTTCACAGCAGGACGAATACCTGCGTTGAATAATGATGTTTCTAAGAAGATCTGACCATCAGTAATCGAAATTACGTTCGTTGGTACGAATGCAGATACGTCACCCGCTTGAGTTTCAATGATCGGTAACGCAGTTAAAGAACCAGTTTGACCAGTTACTGCACCGTTCGTGAACTTCTCAACATAGTCAGCTGAAACGCGCGAAGCACGCTCAAGAAGACGTGAGTGAAGATAGAATACGTCACCTGGATACGCTTCACGACCTGGTGGACGACGTAATAACAATGAAATTTGACGGTAAGCAACAGCTTGCTTAGACAAATCATCATAAATAATTAACGCATCTTCACCGCGGTCACGGAAGTATTCACCCATTGTACAACCAGAGTACGGAGCTAAATACTGCATTGCTGCAGGATCAGCTGCCGCAGCTGCGACAACAGTTGTATACGCCATAGCGCCAGTTTCTTCTAGCTTACGTACAACGTTTGCAATTGTTGATTGTTTTTGACCAATCGCAACGTATACACATTTAATACCAGAATTTTTCTGAGCGATGATCGCATCGATCGCCATTGCTGTTTTACCAGTTTGACGGTCACCAATAATCAACTCACGCTGACCACGACCTACAGGGATCATGGTATCAACTGATTTATAACCAGTTTGAACAGGTTCGTCGACAGACTGACGCCAAATTACACCTGGTGCTACTTTTTCAACAGCATCAGTTAATTTTGCATCAATTGGGCCTTTACCATCAATTGGGTTACCTAAAGCATCTACGACACGGCCTAGAAGTTCTGGACCAACCGGAACTTCTAATACACGACCTGTACAACGAGCTTTTTGACCTTCTTGCAGGCTTAGGTAGTTACCTAAAACAACGGCACCCACTGAATCCTGTTCTAGGTTCAGTGCCATACCAAATAAGCCGCCGTCGAATTCGATCATTTCACCGTACATTGCATCCGCAAGACCGTGAATACGCACGATACCGTCAGATACCATGACGATGGTACCTTCATTCTTCGCGGTCGCGCTGGTGTCCAGATCGCCGATACGCTGTTTAATGAGCGCACTGATCTCGGATGGATTCAGTTGTTGCATTGCGCTATTCCTCAATCTTTTTTAAGTTCAGTCTTTTTGCTATTACGCAAGAAGACGAGTCCGCATTTTTTCAAGCTTGTTAAGCGCAGAGTCATCTATCACTTGGTCGCCTGCATGAATCACAACACCTGCGATTAACGCTGGATTAACGCTAACAGTCACATGAACAGTTCTGTTAAAACGTTTTTCAAGCGCATGAGCTAAAATATGCTCTTGTGTCGCATCTAATGGAAAAGCAGATTCAATCTCTACTTCCAAAGTGTTGTTGTTCTGCGATTTAAGTAATTCGTATTCTGCTGCAATTTCAGGCAATAAAACTAAACGATCATTATCTGCAAGTAATGTCAAAAAGTTCGACACAGCTTGTGATTGATCTTCACCTAAAACTTTCGCAAAAAGACTTACCTGCTCCGCAGGAGTCAACTCAGGGCGATTTAAATAAGCGGAAAATGCTTCATCTTGCACCGCAGCACTGAGCAGTTGTAATGCATTTGACCAAGAGTCAGTTGCATTTTGCTCAGATGCATAAGCAAATGCTGCCTTAGCGTATGGGCGTGCCAACGTCAAGAGTTCAGCCATATTTCGCCTCGCTTAAAGTTTAGCAGCCAGCTGAGTCAGCATGGCATTATGAGCTTCTGCGTCAACTTGTTGGTTCAGAATTTTTTCTGCGCCAGCAACTGCCAAAGCAGCAACTTGTTGACGTAATTCTTCGCGAGCAGCATTGATGTCTTGATCAACAGTTTCTTTCGCCTGTTGACGAATACGCTCACCTTCAGCAGATGCTTGGGTACGCGCTTCTTCTACCAATTGTGCTGCACGACGGTTCGCTTGTTCGATCAATTGAGCCGCTTGTGCTTTTGCTGCGTCTAATTCTGCCTTAACTTGTGCTTGCGCATCAGCAAGGTCAGCTTTTGCTTTTTCAGCAGCATTTAAGCCATCAGCGATTTTACGCTGACGCTCACTAATCGCATTGATTAGTGGTGGCCAAACGAACTTCATGCAGAATGCGACAAAGAACGCAAATGCAATCGCTTGACCAATCAATGTGAGGTTGATATTCATTTCGCTATTCCTCAATATGTGGATTTAGGAATTAAGCTATTAACCTACAAATGGATTAGCGAAGATGAAGAACAAGCCAATACCAACACCGATCATAGGCACAGCATCAAGAAGACCCGCAATTAAGAACATACGAGTTTGAAGTTGTGGAGCCAATTCTGGTTGACGAGCAACAGCTTCTAAGAAGCGGCCACCTAAAAGACCGAAGCCAATCGCAGTACCTAAAGCACCAAAAGCGATCAAGATAGCAGATGCAATTGCAACTAGACCTAAAGTGAGTTCCATGAAAAATTCCTCAGAGGTTAGGTTATTACCAAATTAAACTAAAATTTAAGCCTAACCATCGATTGATAATTAGGCAATACCATTAATGCTTTTCGCTTGCCATGCTCAAGTAAACGATGGTCAGCATCATAAAGATGAATGCTTGCAACGTGATTACAAGAATGTGGAAAATAGCCCAAGGCACAGATAACGCCCATTGAATCCAGAACGGTAATAACGCGATTAAGATGAAGATTAACTCACCCGCATACATGTTACCGAACAGTCGTAGAGCCAACGAAACTGGTCGAGCAAGAAAAGTTACTAATTCCAAAATCAAGTTCACTGGAATCAATAACGCTTTTGCAACTGGGTTACTTGGGTTAAATGGGTTAAGTGCCAATTCACCGACGAAACCGCCGATCCCTTTTTCACGAATACTATAGAACAAGATCAGTGCAAATACAGACAATGACATACCAAGGGTAATGTTAGGATCTGTAGATGGAACAACCTTGAAATAAACGTGGTGAGGGTCCATACCAAACACGCTTGCGCCAATCTTTTGAGCTAGGAAAGGAATCCAGTCAACAGGAATCAAGTCCATTGCGTTCATGAGGAAAATCCACACGAAGATGGTCAATGATAAAGGAGCAATTAAACGCGATTTGCCGTGGAAAGTATCACGAACACTTGAGTCCACAAACTCGATAATCATTTCGATTGCAGATTGGAATTTAGTTGGAACGCCAGCATTTGCAGCTTTCGCAACTGTCCAAAATAACAAACAGAAAATAACACCAAGTCCGATAGACCAACCCATTGAATCCAAGTGAATTGCAGTGAACCCCATCGAATGAGCTTCTTCAGCAGTCTCAGCCAACTTCCATGTACCATCAGGCATTTTGCCATAGGTCATATTGGTCAAGTGATGCTTGATATACTCGGTCGAAGTAAGGGCATGTTCTTCAGCAGCCATAAATCACACCTGGTCAATGTCAATCATTAAAAAGAAGCGAAGCGAATTCTGCGAACTGCAATAATCTCACTCACACTTCCAAAAAATCTTAAATGTGTTTTAAACTCGTTTTTGTAGACGTGACACCCAAAATGGCGCGACCCACGACATCGTTTGAACGAGGATAAATCCACAAAACAACGCAACCGGTGACAGCGGTTTAACATTGCTCAAAATTAAAATAAAACCCACGATCACGATTGCAAACTTACCGAGCATCCCTCGATACATGTTCAGCATGACTTGTTTTGATGCTCTTGCGCCTGCCGTTCTAAACGACTGCCAAGCAAAATAACAATGTGCCAACCAACATACCAAAGCCCCAAGCGCAGCACTTAGAGCAGCAGTGGTGTCTTTCATCATCCATGCAAGCAAAGCTGCAACAGGAATCATACACGCTTGTAAGAAGACCAAAGCTTTTGCTAATCGTCGGTCAATCAAGCGACTAGTTTGGCTCATTTTTTATCCACTCACAACATAACTGCTTGACAAGTTTTATTGATGATCGTTTCGAATCGCAGGCATTATAGAGTTACACCCCTGAACATGCAATCTTTTCTCGACTTAAGTCTGTTTTTTTCGTTAGCATATTTTCTGACGATAGAGTCAACTCATTTTTATTTTTTTCATCATTTTTGAGTACTTAATACGCATTTATCGGTTTTTGAAGCCAATTTTTTCCATGCAGCAACAAAATTATCTTCACCACGCATACTTTCATCAACTGGTTGGAACACGACTGGATTTAGCTTTTGATATTGACCACTACTTGCTGATGTTTCAGCCAACAGGCACATTTGTGTTTTAGGGCGACTATCTTTTAAGAATTTAATTTGAGCTACTGTGGGTGCAATATGAGGATCATCAGTCAATGCTCCAGCAAATTTCAAATTGAGTGCTCTTTCTAAATATTGATAGGCATCATGATAAGACCAATAAGGTTTTGCTTTATTGGAACTTTCATATTGCTGTGAAACCTGCAGCATTTGTTGCGAAAACCCTTTTGCATTGGCCATGTATTTAGCTTTATTTTCTGGATATTGTTGTGAACGTAAAGTTGCAATAAAAAAAGCGATTCGCACTGCATTGTTTGGCTCTAACCAGACATGGCTATCTACAGTGTTTGCCAATGCAGCACCACGCAAACTACGCTGCGGCAAAATCGTTAAAATACCCGAATCTAAAAGTGCAATTGCTTTGGGGTTTTGATTAAGCAACTTATCTAAAGGTGCTTCATGTACTTTACCTAGCCACAATACCAGCGAAGCATCTTGAATCGCCTTACGATGAGCAGGTGTGAGTTGTACATCATGTCCTGTTTGATCGCCAAGTAACAGAACAGGCTCTTCTACACCTGCTGTAACCTCTTTAGCAATTAAATAAATTGGATGTGTTGAAACAACTAAACTTTGAGTCCATCCCCATGTACTTAACATTGAAAAGAAAACAAATACAATTAGGCGGGACATCACAACATTACTCAACTCAGCGAAGCGTGTTATAATATAACAAAAGTTAAAAAACACCTATGCCTTTTTTAGATTTGTCGCGCTCGCCTACTGAGGTTCAACTTATATAGATGGTTATATTGAATTGCATGTTATGATAATGAGTCTATTGCAATATCATAAAGGCGATGAGCGAATGAAAAGCAATAGATTCTACAAAAACAATGAGGTCTACCTATGAGTTCTTGTTCACATGAACATGACAATGCTTTACATGGTGTTCACGGTCATCACGATATTAAGGCTCGCATTGCTGAAGCAGAAATTTTGTGTACTGCAGTTGGCGCTCGCTTAACACCTTTACGTAAAGAAGTGCTTGAACTCATTCTAAATGCTTCTGCTCCAATGGGCGCTTACGACTTATTGGCTAAAATAAAAGGTCAAGCAGACCGCCCTGCTGCCCCACCTACAGTTTATCGAACTTTAGACTTCTTATTAGAAAAAGGTTTAATTCATCGACTGACCTCGATTAATGCCTATATTCCTTGTTGCCACCCACGTGAAGGACACCAAGCTGCTTTTCTGATTTGCACTGAATGTCATTCAGTGAAAGAGGCTTCAGCACAAGGATTAATTCAACAGCTCGATCAACTTGCTGCTTCTGACCAATTTGCTGCTCAACACAGCATTATTGAAATTTCTGGAAAATGTCATCAGTGCAACACACGCCAATGAGCACTCCACTGATTCAGTTGGAGAATATTTCTGTTCGACGTGACGAACGAGATATTTTAAGAAATATTGATTTTGCATTACAGGCAAAAGAAATTGTGACGCTAATTGGTCCAAATGGTGCAGGTAAATCAACTTTAATTAAAGTGCTGCTCGGCATCATGTCACCCAATAAAGGCAAGGTGCACTTTTCCAAGAAGTTAAAACTCGCTTACGTTCCACAGAAATTTAATCCGTCTGCCAGTCTTCCATTACGGGTTCAAGATTTACTGGATTTAGAAATTTGTGCCGCTGATTTACGCGAAGAAATTATCCGAGATACGGGCATTCAAAAATTACAAGCCTCTAAAGTACAACAACTCTCAGGTGGCGAACGACAACGGGTTTTATTGGCACGTGCACTACTGCGCCAACCCGACATCTTAGTGCTTGATGAACCCATGCAAGGTTTGGATATTCAATCCGAAGCTGAGCTTTACGACTATGTTAGAAGCCTACCTGAACGCTACGGTTGTGCGGTATTGATGGTTTCACATGATTTACAATGGGTAATGCAAGGCACTCATCGCGTCGTTTGTCTGAATAAACACATTTGTTGTAGTGGTTTACCTGAAAGTATTCAGCAGCATCCCGAATACCAAGCGATTTTTGGTACGCAACGAATGTTCTATCAGCATCATCACAATCATTGTGGACATAGCGATCATGTGGAACCCTGTTCTCATGATCCACGCCCACACATTCACCCTGAACCAAAGGTCTAAGCAATGATGGAATGGTTACAACTACTATTACCTGCTTGGATTATGGGGTCGCTGTTGGTATTTCTGACAGCACCTCTCGGCTGTCTAATGCTTTGGCGTAGAATGTCTTTTTTTGCTGACACCATGGCACATGGTACACTATTAGGCGTCGCTATTGCAGCCTTACTACATCTACCCTTTTGGTTAGGAGTCGCCTTTCTAGCTGCTATACTGGTTGGTATTTTATGGGTGCTGCATGACTCTCGCCTCCCTAATGATGCCCTACTCGCATTAAGTTCAGCGACATTACTGTGTTCTGGTTTATTATTAATTCAGCATATTCCGAGTTTACGTCCCGAATTATTAAGCTACTTATTTGGCGATCTTCTTAGTATTGAATGGTCTGATTTACCCATGTTTGCGGTCGTGATTGTGGGTTCACTTATCGTTTTGTATCGCTCATGGTCTGCACAAATTCAAATTGCAATTGATCCCGATATTGCAATGAGTGAAGGGGTGAGAGCCAATTGGCAACGCTTGATTTTCATGCTGTTATTGGCGCTATTTACGGTACTTGCGCTCCGTGCTGTCGGCTCACTCCTTATGGGTGCATTACTGGTGATTCCTGCACTAAGCGCACGCTTGCTTGCACACTCACCGAAACAAATGGTGATTTGGGCATTTTTACTGGCTCAATTGGGTGTAACCGTTGGCTTATGGTCTAGTGCGGCGTTAAATATTGCCACAGGTCTCAGTATCGTTTTATGTATGGCGCTTTGCTTCGCAGTTATTTTTGCAGTACAAAAATTCTTACCGAATTTTAAAACCAATTAAATGTTTCCAATCTTAGCATCCAATACTTGGATGCTATGTCGACTATTATTTTAACGATTACCAATATCGCAAAAATCGTCAAAAAATAAGCTATTAAGCACTGCTCATATCGGGCAAAATCATATTTTTGTATCATTTAAAAATAACGAACTAAGGAGAGCTTCATGACTGCTCAATCCGTCATTCTTCCATTACCTTCTGATCATGCCCGTTTTATTGTTTTGCGTTTAAAAGATTTAAGCATCTCTGAACTCAAACAGCAGATTGAAGCTCTGCTCTCAACCCGTGATCGTCTTATTACCCAACACCCTAACGATCAAATTAAAACAGCGATTGCCTTTGGTCCTGAGCTTTGGTCAAAGCTTTATTCTCAGACACCTAAAGACTTTAGACAGCTTGACCCTCAACAGGGAGCATTTGACATGCCTGTGGTACCCGCAGATGTGTTTATACACATTGCGAGTGCTCGTGCTGATATCTGCTTTGCGATCAGTCAAGCTTTCTTCAATGGTATTCAAAGCAAAGTTGATGTTTTAGATGAGCGTGCTTGCTTCCGTTTCTTTGATGGGCGCGATATGACAGGCTTTATTGATGGTACAGAAAATCCTCAATTTCCAGATGACCGTGCTGAAGCTGCCCTCCTTGCAGAAACAGCAGGCGCTTTTGCAGATGGCAGCTTTATTTTTGCACAGCGCTATATTCATGATTTAGCAAAATGGCAACAGCTCAAAGTCGATGCTCAAGAACATGTTTTTGGACGTACCAAACTTGAATCTATTGAACTTGATGATGACATCAAACCCCAAAATTCGCATGTCGCACGTACTGTAGTAGAAGATGAGGATGGCGAAGAAATGGAAATCTTGCGTCACAGTTTGCCTTATGGTGATGGTAAAGGTGAACAAGGTCTATTTTTTGTTGCCTATACCAACAATTTGAGCATTATTGATGCCATGTTAAAACGAATGTTTGGTACCACAGGTGATGGTATTCATGACCGTTTATTGCATTTCACTACTGCGATTGATGGGGCATATTATTTCGCACCAAGTGATGAATTACTCGAAGAAGTTATTGAATTATAAAATTTAGAATTGAAATGAATAAAATTTCTTCAATATAATAAAAAAACTTTGCAGCATAAATAGCATCCAACTCGATCTAATATGCTGCAAAGAGAATTATTTAAATCATAATCAGTTTAAAGAAAAAATATGAACAATACGCAATATTCAGAAAATGAAAGATTTGAAAAGCTCATTCTCCAGCTACAAGAGAAAATCAAAAAAAATCCTAAAGCCTATCAATTAAAAGTATTTATGCTGGCTATTTTAGGAAATTTATATATAGGAATCATGATTTTATTCTTATTAGCCCTCATTCCCTTATTACTGATGTCGATTCTATTTTTAAAAGCTTTTGCAATTAAACTCATTCTAATCGTTGGTTTTTTTATTTGGGTCATTTTACGATCTTTGTGGGTTAAGCAAATGCCACCTCAGGGTTATGCAATTACTGCTACAGATGCTCCTGAATTATTTGAGATTATTCATGAATTACAACAACAGCTCAATGCACCTGATTTTCATAAAGTACTTATCGTAGAAGACTTAAATGCTGGCGTTGTTCAAATCCCTCGTTTTCTGGGTTTAGGCTCTTCTCAAAATTATTTATTGTTAGGGTTGCCATTACTTAAGTCCTTAACCGTAGCGCAATTTACTGCGGTTCTAGCTCATGAATTTGGTCATCTCGCTAAAAATCATGCAAAATTTTCAAACTGGATTTATCGTCAACGTATTCGTTGGACGCAGTTAGTTGAGGTATTAGAACAGAACCAAAGTCGCGGAGACTTCTTATTTAGACCTTTTCTCAATCGCTTTGTCCCGTACTTTACGGCTTATTCTTTCCCTCTTGCACAGGCAAATGAATATGAAGCAGATGCCATCGCGGTTCAACTAACCTCTTCGCAATCTACAGCCGAGGCATTAACCACTGTGAGTATTATTAGCCAATATCTTGATGAAAAATATTGGACTGAAATTTATAAACATGCGGATGATATGCCACAACCAGTGATGACACCTTTCTTTAATCTCACCCATGCCCTGACACATGAATTAGAGAAAGAAAATACCGCAGCTTGGTTATCAGTGTCGATGCAACAAATGACAACGCATCTTGATACGCATCCATCATTACAAGATCGTTTAAAAGCAATCGGGGTAGTTCCTGAGTTTAGATATCCTTCTGCTGAACAACGTGCAGATCGCCTACTTGGCAAGCAACTCGAAAAAGTAACCGCCACTTTTGACCAAATATGGCAAAATAATATTTCGTCTTCATGGCAAGAAAGATACCAGTTCATTCAAGGTGGCAAACAGCGCCTTATCGAACTTGATCAAAAACAACAGACCGATGATTTGAATATTGATGAAGCATTTGAACGTGCTCAACTCACGCTATTTATTGCCAAACAAACAGAGCAAGCATGTCAACAATTGGCAGCACTTCATGAAAAAGCACCAGAACATGCTGAAATTTGTTTGGAATATGGCAGAGCATTATTAGAAAAAAATGATGATCAAGGTTGTGTCTACATGATTCGTGCCACAGAACTCAATGAATTCATGATGACAACTTGCTATGAAAGACTACGTGATTTTTATTGGCAACAAGGACAACCAGATCAAGCACAACATTATCACCACTTACTTGTAGAACGTCTTGAATTAGAGAGTCTTGCACAACAAGAGCGAAATCAACTTCACTTAAACAATAAGTTCACCCCACATGATTTAAGTTCAATCGAGTTACAACAGCTCACAGATGTTTTGAGTAAAATTAAGGATTTAAAGAAAGCATATTTCGTCAAAAAGAAAGTTGATTATTTGACATATTTACCTTGTTATGTCTTGGCATTTTCAACGACTCGTTGGTACCAATTCACCAATAAAAAGCGAATTGAGGATGTTTTACAACAAATTCAAAATAATATGCCATTAAATCAAGCCGTCTTAATTTTAAGTATTGAAGGTGATAATTATAAATTTGGTCGCAAAATGCGATGGATTAAAGGTTCTCGTATTCTTTAATTGATGACACAAGAGAAGAGGTGTTGTAAGCACAGCATCTCTAATCAATAAACTCGAAAGATTTATAGGAATATGTTAATTCAGCTGCAATGACTCTCCCCTTAAGCCGCTAAAATTTGCTATATTTGACGTTTTTCCGCGACATTTATTTCGGTAACTATGAATACGGCAATACAAGCAGCTCTTGATCATGCGGTGCAATCCCTTCAACAACAAGGGGTACTTCCTTCAGATTGGACAAACACGAGCCATTTAACCCGTACCAAAGACCGAAGTCACGGTGACTTCGCATCCAATATTGCCATGATCGGCTCTAAAGCTGCTGGTATGAAACCACGTGATCTAGCTGAAAAAATCTTAGCAGCACTGCCTGAAGTCGCTGATATTACAAAAGCAGAAATCGCAGGCCCTGGTTTTATTAACTTCTTTTTAAATGCAGACCAACGCTTCGCTGTACTTGATCAAATTCAAGCACAAAAAGACCAATATGGACGCAGCCAAGCCAATGCAGCTAAAAAAATCCAAGTCGAATTTGTTTCTGCAAACCCAACATCTAGTCTGCATGTGGGACATGGTCGTGGTGCAGCTTACGGCATGACTGTTGCGAATCTTTTAGAAGCAACAGGTGCACAAGTTGACCGTGAATACTATGTCAATGATGCAGGTCGCCAAATGGATATTTTGGCAACATCAACTTATTTACGTTATTTAGAATTGACTGGGCAAACGCTTGTTTTCCCTAAAAATGCCTATCAAGGCGACTATGTTAAAGAAATCGCACAAAGCATTATTGATAAAGATGGCGATGCATACGTTCGTCCAGTTGCTGACATTTACAATAATGTGCCTGAAGATGTTCAATATGCTGAAGAACTTGATGCCGAAGGCAATAAAGTTATTTTGTCTGGTGATAAAGAAAAACACATTGATGGCTTAATCGCCAATTCACAACAACAGTTAGGTGCGGGTTATCGCGTATTTCACCAAGCGGCTTTACATGCCATTTTGGATGATATCAAAGATGACCTTGCTGACTTTGGGGTGACTTTTGATGAATGGTTTAGCGAAGCTTCGCTAACCGAAAAAATTGATGAAGCACTTGCGACGCTTGATCAACGTGGCTTTCTCTATGAAAAAGACGGCAATATTTGGTTTAAATCAACTGAATTTGGCGATGAGAAAGACCGTGTGGTCAAACGTCGTAATGGTCAAACCACTTATTTTGCGTCTGACATTGCTTACCATTTGAATAAACTACAACGTGGTTATACTGACCTGATTGATATTTGGGGTTCAGATCACCACGGTTATATTTCACGTGTAAAAGCTGCAATTGATGCAATGGGTTACGACTCTAAAAAACTGACTGTTCTTTTAGTTCAGTTCGTGAGTTTATGGCGTGGTGGTGAGATGGTACAAATGTCATCTCGTTCAGGTCAATTCGTGACTTTACGTGATCTACGTAAAGAAGTCGGCAACGATGCGGCGCGTTTCTACTACGTGATGCGTAAATCTGAACAACACATTGATTTTGACTTAGACCTCGCCGTTTCACAAAGCAAAGACAATGCTGTGTATTACATCCAATATGCGCATGCGCGTGTAAACCGTATGGTAGATATTCGTGCACCTGAAAAGAATATTCCATTTGATCGCACTACTCTACAAAATTACGATGCAAAATTGCTGACTTTAGAGGCAGAGTTTGAAATATTAGCTAAGCTCGCAGCTTATCCAGATATTTTAGTACGTGCAGCCAATGCGTATGAACCGCATCAAATCGGTAACTATCTAAAAGAATTAGCTGCGTTGTTCCATGGTTGGTATAACTTGGATAATGTAAAAATTCTAGATGAAACAAATATCTTATTGTCACAGTCACGTTTATTACTTTCAATTAACGTACAGCAAGTTTTACGTAATGGCTTAGAGTTACTTGGTGTATCTGCTCCTGAAGCGATGTAATCAATACACACAGTTGCAATAAAAAGTTTGAATCTGAAATATTGTTGTTAACAACGTTATACAGATCTACTTTTAAACTTAGCCTATCATTGGTCGGCAATATCTTAAACAAAGCATTATTTTCAAACATAATGCTTTGTTTTTAACCAGATTCAAGTTACAAATAATCTAATAGGATCAAGAGGAATTTCAGGTGTTTGGAAAAACGCAACGTGGTGTATCTGAACGACCAAACAAGCCGAAAAAACCACTTATTCCAAAGTGGTTGGGAATGCTTGTCGCGATTCTTGCGATTCTATGTGTTGGTGTCATGCTCATGCTATGGCAACCATGGCAACCTGTTCCAGCAAAAAATCAGGTAACATCCGATCATTATCAAGAAGAAGATACCAACAAAGATTATCGTTTCTACGATTTGTTGCCACAACAACAAGTTACTCCTATTCCTGAACAAGCTGTACCTGAAACCAAACAACAAGGTAATGTCGTGATTATTGAATCACCAAAACCTGAAACCACGACAGAAGATCCAACAGCGATTACTTCGACTGAGCCAGCAGCGCCAGCTCAAGCAAGCTATATTTTACAAGTGCGTAGCTATCCTGACCCTGACAGTGCTGATGCACGTCGTGCAGAAATTATTTTGAATGGCTTATCTGCTGATGTCGTGAAAACTGCTGAAAATGGTCAAACATGGTATCGTGTGTTTTCTGGTCCTTATGATAGTCAAGATGCTGCTCTTGCTGCTCAGCAAACACTACAACATAGTGGTATTGATTCAATCGTCATTAAGCGCTAAACCATATCTAATAAAAAAAGGGGAACGATTGGTTCCCCTTTTTTATTTCCTTGAATGCTACGCACACTGAGAATGTAAACTTTTTTGCTCAGCGCGTTGAAATGCTGAACGTTGTTGCACACGTTGTACAAAAGCCTGAATATTGGGATATTTTCCATGTAAACGCTTCTGAATTGCAATCAATGGAAAAGCCATCTGAATATCTGCAAAAGAAAAATCTCCAGCAAAATAATCATGCTCACCTAAATATTGTTCAAGATATAGCATGTGTTCTTTGATGCGAGGACGAACAAATCCAGCTTTTACACCATCCGTTACTTTTTCAGCGATAGGTCGAATTACCCAAGGAACATGCTTGCTTACATTATTCATCACCAAAGTCATGACTAATAAAGGCATTAAAGAACCCTCAGCATAGTGCATCCAATACGAATATTGCCGCTGGTCTTTTGCTTGTTGTGGTTTAAATTTTTGCTGCCCATCATACTGCTGTTGCAAATAATCCAAAATAACAGCAGATTCTACAATAACCTCTTCATCATCAACCAAAATTGGTGCTTTTCCTAAAGGATGAATTTGTTTAAGACTCTCAGGGGCTGCATAACTGGACAATCTTTGATAATACTCAACTTGATAATCCATACCAAGTTCTTCTAATGCCCACAATATACGGAACGAACGTGAACATTGTAGGTAATGTAAGGTAATCATTTTTGTGCCTGCTTTTTTGCTGTGCAACTGCGATATGAATCCCTCTGACAGTTGCACTTAGAATTATGTTTTGCCCAAGCACAATAGCACTTTAGTCTTAAAGAATCACGGTCTCTATGTCTAAACTGCGTAACAAAGTTTTAGTAACTGGTGTTTTGCTACATACATTGAGAAGTTTTTCTTGTAAGTCTTGTGAAATAGGTTGTTTAAATATTACTCGACGTTCGATTCGTTCCTGTTGTTCACGATTGGTGTGAAAGTCCACCTCAACCGTAAATTCACCCAAATCAATTTCTTTATGCTGTGCATACATACGCAAGGTGATCATCGTACATGATGCCAAACTTGCAGTAAGAAAATCATAAGGTGCAGGTCCCGTATCATGTCCACCAAAAGATTCGGGTTTATCTGTTAGAAATTGGTGTGTTCCACTCGTTACTTCCCCTTTCCATGGTTCAGGTAAAGTTAGAACTTTTGCACTTGCGATAATACTCATTTCGATGCCCTCATTTGCTCAGGCAGTACGGGTGCTTCGAGACGCTTACCTTGATAATCAGGAATTTCACCAAAACGGGCATCATGATTGATCCAGTCTTCTCGTGCTTGTTGCAAATCTTGCATCGTACGCCCAACAAAATTCCACCACAGCAAAATTGGTGATTCAAACGGTTCGCCACCGATGAGTAACACACGATGACCTTCTGTCAGCTCAACTTCGATTTCAGTCAAGCCTGTTTCCAAGATCACCATATTATCAGCATTTAACTCATGTCCATTAACACGAGCAACACCCTCTAATGCCATAAAAGCATATTCAAATTTTGGATTCAGCGGAATACGGGTTTTCGTATTGGCTTGCGCAGTGAGGTCTACACCGACCAAAGGCGTATGTACTTGAACTGGTGAGGTTGTTTCCAAGAAATCACCGACCAACACGGTAAACTCAACCTGATCCTTACTCACCACAGGCAATTCTGGATAGTGCTCAAATTTAGGATCTATGTTGAGCTTATCATCTGGCAAAGCAATCCAGAGCTGCGCCGCATGCATTTTCGTTTCACTATCTGGCGCAACTTCGGTATGTGAAATTCCTCGCCCTGCAGTCATCAAGTTCACTTGCTTTGGACGAATCAGTTGTTTTGAACCAAGGCTATCGGTGTGCATCATGGTGCCTTCAATCATCCATGTAAAAGTCTGCAAACCAATATGTGGATGTGGCCCTACATCCAAACCATCTCCAGCAGGAAAACTCACTGGCCCTGCATGATCCAGAAAACACCATGCCCCCACCAAACGTTTTTGGCGGCTAGGTAAGGCACGTTTAATGATTGTCCCCTTGCCAATCTCAGCTGAGCGAATGGTGAATTCTTGGATAAATTGATTGATATAAGTTTCACAATCTTTTGAATCAGAAATATCGTAATCGTTATTATTACTCATGATATTACTCTCTTTTACCTATGCTGTTGCAATGAGTTGTTTTATTGATCTTAACAATATCAACAGTATTCAATATAGTCTTTTGGTAATACGCAGAGTGCTATGCATGAGACAATCTGTATTGTTATTCAACAGCCTGATATATCACTGTGGTGGCATTTCCACAATAAAGCTTGTTAAGCGTCGAACAACAGGCAAAAACATGAGCACGACAGGATAGGCAATCAACCATGAAAACAGCCATGTTGACAGCAACTTCGTTGCGAATCCATCTATTAACCCAACATTCATTAGTAAGTTCACCAATGATAATGTTGCGCTCATCAGCCCTGATAATAATAATGGCATAATCCAAGCAGCGTATCTTGCAGGTAATTTAGTAAAGGACATCTTCTTTGTTTGTTGCATGCCATTTGCCCCCATACTCATTCAGCCTGTTTCTTTACATGTTGCTTTAGATTCTTCATAAATTGACCGAACTGCGGCAAGAATTCTCCGAATAGTGGATGATCTTTATTTTCTAGCATCACTTCGCTGAAAAGTTTTAAACCCACCGCAAAAGCTTTCGTAGTTTGATCATCAAAAAATTTAGCACTATTTAAACGTTCAACGATCTGAAAAATATCATCATGATTTCCAGTATAAAACTCTAAACGTTCGGTATAAGTTGACGCTTGCCCTTTCGCATCTTTTAAATGTTGTACGGTGACATGGTATTGATGTTGTTTCATCATTTGCTCCAATCAATTTTTAATTAAGGATTTTCTTTGATTTCGATCTGCATCAAATCAATTTGAAATTGGGTAAATACGGCTTCTAAGGACTGTAAAAATCGTGCTTGTTTTGCTGTGGTTAAATCGGCACAGCGAATTTGTAGTAATTGATTTTTAGAAACTCGCGGAAGACTAAATTTCGTTTCAGCACGATGGAATTGATAACTCACCAACACCCCTGCCAAAACGAGATCACTCACCACACGATAGACGGTTGCCAAATTTAGCTGCTGTTTTTGCAGATTCAAATTTTGGTAAATTTGCTTCACAGTAAGATCTTCCGACTGCTGCGCCAATAATGACAAAACAGCCATACGTGGATGCGTTACTCTCAATCCAGCCTGTTTAATTTTCTGTTGTAGCACTAACATCTTTTGCTCCCAACTTATAAACGTCCAATCGCAATGGCGGCTTGATCAATCTTTTCAGCAATTTGATAAATTTGTTCTTGCTGTAGATCCGCAATATTGAGTTTTAATCGTAATGCTGTTTTTAGATTTTCCATTGCTCGATGGATCTCTATCAGTTGATCGTTGTTATGGATTTCACGTCTAATGCGTAGTTTTTCCAATAAAGCTGTCAACATTTCCTGCTGATCTTTCAGATACGTTTCGCCATATTCAGTGACTTGGTATTGTTTACGCTCGGCATCGAGCAAAGAAATACAGTTCATTTCTTCTAAACTGGTGAGAGTTGGGTAAATTGTCCCTGCACTTGGTGTATAGCCATCACCAACAAGATCACTAATTTCTTTAATAATTTCATAACCATGTTTGGGATTTTGCTGAATCAAATGCAGCACTAACAATTTCATTCGCCCTGATTCAAATAAGCGACCGCGGCGACCTGAACGGTGATGCTCTCGATGATGTTTATCATGTTCATTTTCACGATGATCTGATTGATGTCTCATCTTTATTTTTCTCATACTGATTAACTTACGATTATTAAGATATATCTTAATTAATCTTATAGCAAGTTAAGATATATCTTTAAATTTTATAATTTTGATATTTAATGATTTATTAATTTTTTATAGAGAAATTTTATAAAGTTAAGTAATAAAAAAGAGCGATTGAGTGCTATTTTTTACTGGTAATAGCTGTCAGATATGTTTACAAAACAATCAAGTTGTTTCAAATGCATCCTTCCTATGCCTTATAGAATGTTGATGTAATTGCTAACAATTTAAAAAATTAAACTTTTTAAGATTAATTTCGCATAACGCCCATGATGTTAAATAAGAAATTAGATAATATTTTTAATATGGACATGTAGGCAAAAATTTATTCGACTTTTAAAGTAATGAATTGGGTCATGTTATAGTTAATGGTAATTGTAAACTAACAAAGCGGTAATTTTCATAATGATTTTACTTCTTGATATTGATGGAGTTTTGGAAACTTCTTCTTGGAAAAAACCAGAGTTCCTAGAAGACAAATTCTATAAATTCAATGAAAGATCTCTCAAAAACCTCATTGAAATTATTGACAAAATAAATCCTGAAATCATTTTGACCACTACTCACAGAGTTAATTACAACTTAATGGAATGGAATCAAATTTTTGAATTAAGAGGTATACATGTTGGTAAAATATCTAAAATAAATGACGTAAAAAAAGCCATCGACATTAAGAAGAGAAATGTTGAAATTGAAGAATGGTTTTCAAATAATAGAACTGCTGAATTTTTAATTCTTGATGATGATAAAAGTTTAAATGAACTCACTGATAATTTAAAAAACCATTGGATACAAATAGACGCTATGCTTGGAATCACCGAATCAATAAAAAATCAAATATTGGAAAAAATAAATAATTTCAACTACCGCTAACATGGTATTGCCAAAGCGGGACTAAAGTGCAATTTTTTTATTGGCTAATGCTGTTTTGTATCTTTCTTAAAGTACTGACTAATAATTTGAAATTTAATTTCATATTACGGCTATGATGTTAAATGAAAGGATTCTCACTTTCCCATGGTTGGTTTTTAAAAATTACTTGACCATTTTCAATACAAAGAATCCATGTATAGAAATATTCTTCACCAAGCCCACGACATTCAAAATTTGATTCAGGGAATAGTGCTGATATTTTTTCTATTAGCTCTAAACAATAAATAGGATCAACATTTAGACCTTCTTCCTTACCATTATTAAAAGCATTAACTAGACTGCTATAAACATCTTCATGAATTCCATCATTAGCTAATATCTCTAAAATTTTATTCTTTTGGGATGAAAGATCAATTTTATCAAAATCAGTATATCTAACTTGTAATTCTGTGAAAAAACTCATGTTTCAAAACCTGTCCATTAATATTAGCAACAAATATACATGATAAAGATTAATTCAATTTTACATCATATTCCTTATACGAATTAAATCTAATATTTAAAAGTATTTTATAATAAAACAACAAAAAGGCCGACTTTTCTAAGTCGGCCTTTTTAATCTATTTTAGAACGTTCACTACCGCAAGCATCTTGCACTTCGTTTTAAAGCTTCACTTTAAAACTCGTTCATGGCGTAATTCATGCAAGAAGCTTCACTTCTTGAAATCCCTCTGCCGCGAGCATAGCTCTTAGAATAAAACTGGTATGAAGTGTTGCTTCATGAAGCCCCAGTTTTACTCCCACTCAATCGTTGCTGGTGGCTTAGATGACACGTCATAAACAACACGTGAAACATCTTTGATTTCATTCATGATACGCGTTGAGATTTTATCTACAAGATCATAAGGAAGATGTGCAAAACGCGCTGTCATAAAGTCAACCGTTTCAACCGCACGAAGCGCAATCACCCATGCATAACGACGACCATCACCGACAACACCCACTGATTTTACAGGCTGGAATACTGCAAATGCTTGCGCAGTTTTGTCGTACCAACCACTTGCACGAAGCTCTTGCATAAAGATGTCATCCGCAAGACGAAGAATATCCGCATATTCTTTTTTCACTTCACCCAAGATACGCACGCCTAAACCTGGGCCTGGGAATGGGTGGCGATAAAGCATTTCATGTGGTAAACCTAAAGTTGTACCTAAACGACGTACTTCATCTTTAAACAAATCGCGAATCGGCTCAACCAATTCAAAAGCTAAGTCATCAGGTAAACCACCTACGTTATGGTGTGATTTAATCACATGTGCTTTACCATTTTTGGTTGCAGCAGATTCGATCACGTCTGGGTAAATCGTACCTTGAGCCAGGAAGTTCACGCCATCAAGTTTACGAGCTTCTTCAGCAAATACTTCGATGAATTCACGACCAATAATTTTACGTTTCTTCTCAGGATCAACTTCACCCGCTAACGCCGTTAAGAAACGCTGTTCAGCATCGGCACGAATCACACGGATACCCATGTTTTTCGCGAACATGTCCATTACTTGCTCACCTTCGTTTAAACGAAGTAAGCCATTGTCTACAAATACACATGTTAATTGATCGCCAATTGCTTTATGAAGCAATGCAGCAACAACCGAAGAATCCACACCACCAGAAAGACCTAACAGAACTTTTTGATCGCCAATTTGCTCACGCAATTGTTCAACACGCAAGTCGATGATGTTTTCAGAATTCCAGAGATTACGGCATCCACAAATCCCATGCACAAAGTTCGATAATAACTCTGCGCCTTTCGCTGTATGGGTCACTTCAGGGTGGAATTGAACACCATAGAAACGACGTGCTTCATCACTTACCGCGGCAAATGGACAGCTTGGTGTGCTTGCAGTAACAGAGAAACCTTCAGGAATCACACTGACTTTATCGCCATGACTCATCCAAACATTAAGCTTGTCGTCACCATCATTGAGATCACCCAACAATTGATCGCGAACCAATACATCAACAGCGGCATAACCAAATTCGTGAACTGTACCTGGCTCTACTTTACCACCAAGCTGTTCAGACATGGTTTGCAAGCCATAGCAAATACCCAATACCGGTACACCAAGTTCAAATACAACTTGTGGCGCACGTGGACTACCTTCTTCATGTACGCTCTCAGGGCCACCTGACAAAATAATCCCGTTCGGATTAAACGCACGAATGTCTTCTTCAGACATATCGAAAGCATACATTTCAGAATAAACACCCGCTTCACGTACGCGACGTGCAATCAGCTGGCTATATTGAGAGCCGAAATCCAAAATAAGGATACGATCTTCAGTAATTTGAGTATTGGTCGTCATGGCTAAACATTAAAGGCAAATGAATTAAGCGCCATATTCTAACATTTTTCACGCTTTGGCGCATCGCAATTCATCATCTATCTTATTTTTTAGCATGTATGATCAATTGCGACTGATATTTAAACTAAAATTCCCCAAGCACGTGTTGGAAAAGAGAATTAAATCAACAATTCTTGCTGATTCCGATCAACAAAAAGCAAAAATTGGTGCTAAGATGATGAGTCGAAAATAGGCATTACCACGGAAAGGTATGCTGTCGGCATCATCGTTTCCTTTTTGTGCGACTGCACTATCCTTGGAAAGAGGAAAATAAAAAGGTAACTAAAAGCCTAAAAGATATTGGCTCAGTCAATATTGTAAAATATTTCACTATCATCTATGGCTTGCCCTATCACGAGCAACAATTAGGACTTGAAGGACCAATAAAATAATGTTTCAAGAAATGATTGCGGATTTTCAACAGAATTTCTGGTTATATATTTCGATCCCATTTATTAGTGGCTTTATTGGCTATGTAACGAAAGTTATTGCCATTCAAATGATGTTTGCACCACTTGAATTTAAGGGACTAAGGTTATTTGGTCTTCCAATCGGATGGCAAGGCATCGTCCCGCGAAAAGCTGAAAAAATGGCGACCATAGCCGTTGAGTTGATGACCTCAAAGTTAATTCAGCCCCAAGAAATTTTTGCCAGACTTGATCCGAAAAGGATTGCTCAAGAAATTGAAAAACCATTAATGGCTGCTGCCGAAGACATTACCCGTGAAGTTGCACAACAATATCAACCGGGTTTATGGGAAGGTATGCCTGAGTTCGCACGAAAGAAATTAATTAAGCGAGTTCAAGCCAAAGCCCCTGAGATTGTTGAACATATCATGGGCGAAGTGCAAAAAGATGTGATCAAATACTTTGACATCAAACACATGGTGATTAGCAATCTCCTCAAAGATAAGCGTCTTCTCAACGAAATTTTCAAAAAAGTCGGCAAACAAGAATTTAAATTCTTTAGTAATGTCGGCTTTATTTTTGGTTTCGCCATTGGTGTAGTGCAAATGTTGTGTTGGGTGGTCACTCAAGGAAAATATCCTTGGATGCTGCCAATGTTTGGTGGCTTTGTCGGCTTTTTCAGTGACTGGATGGCTTTACAAATGATGTTTAGGCCATTGTACCCAAAGAAGATTTTGGGCTACACATGGCAAGGTTTGTTCATCAAGCGTCAAAATGAAGTTGCGGCAGACTATGCAGCGCTCATTTCTAAACAATTACTCACATCCCGTAATATGATGGAAGAGCTTTTCTCTGGAACCAATTCAGATAAAGTGATCGAACTCGTCAGTCGCCATGTGAAACAAGAAATTGATCTACAAGCAGGTATTGTTCGTCCATTGGTTGTTTATGCGATTGGTGGTGAAAAATATCAGAATTTAAAAGCTGAAGTTGCGGAACGCATTTTACAACAGCTCCCTGAAACAATGCGTTATGTAGAGTCTTATGCTGAAGATGCGATGAATGTCCGCAATACTTTGGTCGAAAGAATGCAGCAGTTAAGCCCTGAAGAATTTGAAGGTATGCTCCGCCCTGCATTTAAAGAAGATGAATGGTCATTAATTATTGTTGGTGCTGTATTAGGTTTCCTTGTAGGGGAAATGCAGATCCACTTTATGCTTTAAAAATATCATTAAAAAAGGAAGCTAAGGCTTCCTTTTTTTATGCTTCTTAATGTGAGTGCTTTTCTATTTTAATCACTTCAATGTCAGTGGGTTTATAGCGGTGGGTATCCACCTCTCCCATTAGCCGAACATGATCACCCACTTTCAAGCCTGCTTTACGCCAAATATCATCATCAACTTCAATGCCAATCGTGCCACTCTGATCTTTAAATTCGTAATGATCACTTCGCAAATGTTTCGTAATTTGGCCTGTTAAAGTAACACCCGTTTCATCAGCCAGTTGAGCAATCTGATTCACCGTTACCACATTTTTTGCTGCTTCTTGCACAAGCACATGATCATCTTTACCTGCCCAAGTTGATGTTGATAAGCCAATTAAAATCGCTATTCCACAAGGCATCAAGATTTGTTTCATTGAATACTTCCTCCAGCTCTTCTCTTTATTATTATCTAAACAGAGATAAGCCCTTGTTTCAGATTCTGTTTGTAATTAAGCATTAACTTTATGTGTATAAAAACCGATCCCCACTCATTGACATGGGGATTGTTTTAAATGGCTCATTATTTCTCAATCACATGATCTAAGCTCAAACGACCAGCACCATGCAACATTAAATAAAATAAACCACCAGACATAGCTAAGTTTTTCATAAAGTTGATTTGTTGCATTTGATCATCTGCGCCATGGAAAATGAATGCGGTAATGATGCTAAAGATACCTAAACCAAATGCAGCTAAACGGGCTTGAAAACCAAATAACAGCGCAAGTCCACCACCAAACTCAACCAAGATAGTTACTGGTAACAATGCGGCAGGCACACCCATCGATTCCATATAACCCGCTGTAGCGCCATAAGCACTGAGCTTGCCCCATCCTGCAATGATAAAAATATAGGCCATTAGGATCCGAGCAACAAGGGTAACGATATTTTCCACACCTGACTGCGTTACGATATTTTTTACGATAACATTTGGATTAAACATAATTGATTCCACACTGATTGTTTTTTAATATAGAAACAGTTTATGTGTGTTTTATTTTGCAATAAATATTATATTAGTTAATGCATCGTTCTATATTTGCAACAAACATCATTATTCCAGATCAAAATTAATCATGTCGCTACTCAATGAATGTTACCAATTAAATTGGTTTTTATACTGACATTCTATAGTTGCACTGCTAGGATCTAGCTCAAATTCATACTGTTAACAGCTTCATGGAACTTATTGATTTTATTCTGCACGTTGATGAACACCTTTTAGAATTTATTACCAATTATGGCGTATGGATTTATGCCATTTTATTTTTAATTATCTTCGTTGAAACAGGCCTCGTAGTGATGCCTTTTTTACCCGGAGATAGCTTATTATTTGCTGCGGGTGCACTAGCAGCATCAACTGGTGCGATGGATCCGTGGGTGCTCGGTATTTTATTATTTATTGCCGCAGTATTAGGTGATACCGTAAATTACCATATTGGGCGTTATATCGGCCCGCGTGTATTCGAAATGAATTCACGATTTATCAATCAACAACATTTACTTAAAACACAGCAGTTCTTCCAACGTCATGGCGGTAAAACTATTATTTTTGCCCGCTTTGTTCCGTTTGCACGTACCTTTGCACCATTTGTCGCAGGTGCAGGCAGTATGAATTATAAATTTTTCCTCACCTATAACGTAATTGGTGCTTTTTGTTGGATCGCATCATTTATTACGTTAGGTTATATCTTTGGTAATATGCCAATCGTTAAAGATAACTTCACCTATTTAATTTTTGGCATTATTATCATCAGTATCTTGCCGGGCGTTATTGGTTTTGTTCGGCAAAAACTAAATGAGCGTAAAGCTCAATAAATTAAAATAATCGAAAAATCATTGGCAACATACAAATCAGTAATAACATTGCCGACCCTTTATATAAATGGTCGGCTGTAATTCCATTAAAACTCCCAACCAGAAGTGCTCGTCCAAAGTACATCCAAAAAACACTTACAGGGATTAAAATCACACTAAAAATCGCAAAAACTAGCACTGCATTTTCAATCGAATTCCACGTTTCAACAGGAAAAATACCTGCCGCTAAAAGCACTGTTTTTGGGTTTTTTAAGGTGGCGCTAAATAATTTTGTCTTACGTATCTTCTGATGGCGTTGATCATATTTTTGCAAATGCGCACTTTTCCAAAGATGAAATGCCATCCAAAGTACTAATGCTAAACTCACCGTATGTAAAATCACATCTAAAGCTGGCCAAATCGGCTCAAAGAGATGAATAAATAATGCCCACAAACTTATGCCATATACATATCCCAACCATTCAATTGGAATGAAGATTATCGTCTTAAAAGCCCCTTGTTGATGAGTTGCACTGGCGAGCAATGCATTGGTTGGACCGGGTATTAATAACACCGCCAACATCGCCAAAACAAAAAACCAACTCTCAATCATAAACAGACCAGATGACAAAATATGCTCGCCACCTTAAACGAATTTGAAGCAAAAAAACAAATTTAGGGGAGAAAATTAGGCTATAAAAATTAGAGAAATGAATATAAATATTACTAAGATATTGTTTTATATATTTTTATCTTGAAACATCTTGCTAAAATTTAGTTATTTATCACTGTAATAAATTACAGTGATAAATGAATTTCAACTTATGATTTTGAACGTGGCTTGACCACAATTGCACAACCTTTGAACTGTGCAGCTTGCACAATTGCATCCTGCTGACCTAATAAGTTAGCAAGCTCGGTGTTCTTGGTATTCATCGACTGCCCCATATTTAATGAGATTGTTGGCGAAACTCCCCAACCACCGCCTCTTGCCCAACCACCACCAAGTCCAACACCGACACCAACCCCAGTACGCTTAGGTGTCTGCACACCATTATCGATGTACTGTTGAATACGATTATATTCAGCTTGCAACTGTTGGCAGTTTAAAGCTTGATACTGAGTTGGTGAAACATAAGACGGCTTAACCGTTGATGCGCAAGCACCTAATAACATACTGAGTGCTAACACAGGCATCCAATATAAGCGTTTCATAAGATTCTCTTATTTTTTTGATTCAATCTCACCAAATAAAGTGACGTAAGCTAAGGTCAACTTATGTTCTGATGCCAAGTGAATCAAGGGTAAATTCTTTTGATGTGATTCTTTCATCAACACGGATGGCGGTAACATGCTTTCTAAAACAGGCAAACCTTCATCTTTTAATTGCTGAACCACTTCACGCGGTAACTTTGCTTGAGACTGGAATTGATTTACGACGATTCCTTCAATCTCCAAGCGATCATTATGATCATCTTGGGTTTCGAGTACATTTTCAATCAAAGTTTGTAACGCGCGTTTCGAGAAGACATCACAATCGAAAGGAATTAATACTCGGTCTGCTGAAATTAATGCTGATAACGTAAAAAAGTTAAAAGCTGGAGGAGTATCAATAAAAATACGGTCATAACGCGCACTCAGGGACTGAATCGAGTCGCGTAACTTATAAATTTTATGCTTACTTTCTAATGCATGCTCCAAAGCACCAAGACTTGGACTTGCAGGAATCACATCTAAGTTTTCAAAAGATGAACGATGAACGTAACTTTCTAAACCCTTACCACGTGGTGCTTTCAAAATTGAACCAATTGCGTTACCAATCAGGCCCTTTTGCTGCGTGCTTCCCAAAATATCTTCAAAGAAATTTTCAATGTTTGGCTCTAATGCTGCTTTGTCAGCAGAATATGTTGCATCTTCACCTAAAAGGTACTGGCTTGAATTTGCTTGTGGATCAAGATCAATCACCAAAGTTCTTAAACCTTGCTTAGCACTAATTGCAGCTAAGTTGACTGTAATACTTGATTTCCCTACACCACCTTTTTGGTTAAATACCACACGAGTTAACATGATTTCCCTCTACAAGATTTTTGTAAACTGCACGCAGTTTAACCTAGTGCAAAAACAATTACTAAAACAATGTCAAACAATTACGCAAAAACAGGTTTAATGATGACTAAGCCAATAATACCAACCAATGCCACTGTACCGACCAACAAACCTGCACGGCGCTGTTGTAACAACACGCTGTTATCTTTTTTATAAATTTTGATTAAAGATGACCAAAGTACAAAAAAGAGAATCACTTTGGCATAAAACCAAGGCGCAACCTCAAAGTTTTTCATCACCACTAAAATAGCACCTGTCACAATAATCAGCGTCAGTGATAAATGTTGTAAGCCAACGAGTGCTTTAAATCCCTTTGGATTTGGCTGCTGATCCTGAACACCAACAAATAAAGTTGCTGCACGAAAAACAAAAGCAATAATCAGCAAACTCACAGCGGACATATGAATAATTTTGGTGAGTAAATGTGCGTCCATGATCAATCCTTAACTTTTAGGTGCGTGTGCACATTCAGGACTGGCTGGCGCTTGACCTTGCCATTCACTAGGAACGTAAGCATGAATTGCTAAAGCATGAATTTTACCAGGACTCATCAGTTCAGCAGCCACAGCATAGATTTTTTGATGACGCTGTACTAAGCGTAAACCCTGAAACTCCTCACTCACCACAATCACTTTAAAATGCGATTCTTTTCCTGGGAAATAGCCTCCATGTCCAGCCGATTCATTCAGTACCTCCAAATGGGTCGGTGTTAAGGTTTGCAAACGCTCAATCAACTGTTGCTCTAATTTCATCAGCCACTCTATAAAGTCAGATTGTGATAGTGCCTTAGTATACATGACCCTAGATGAAGAGAAAATTTTGTACAAAATTTTGCCTTTTAACTTTTTTAATCGCAGAAATGCTTTAATTTTATGCAATTAATTAATTTATTTGCATAAAGTTGTTGACCCTTGTTTTGCTTAATGTATTATAAGCGGCACGCGGGAATAGCTCAGTTGGTAGAGCATAACCTTGCCAAGGTTGGGGTCGCGAGTTCGAGTCTCGTTTCCCGCTCCAGTTTGGTTTTTTAAGTGTAAGTTTTAGTAAAAACTGCTCAATATGCGGGAATAGCTCAGTTGGTAGAGCATAACCTTGCCAAGGTTGGGGTCGCGAGTTCGAGTCTCGTTTCCCGCTCCAAATTTAAAAGGCCCTAGTCGAAAGATTAGGGCTTTTTTCTTGCTAAGATTTCTTTAATACATCATCTCTCGCCAATAAAAAAGGTGCCTCATTGAGATAGAGACACCCGTGTTTTAGTTCGGTCAATCTATCTCACTAAGCGACTGACTTTTCATCTAATCGGCGCATTCTCGGTTTATATAGCACACGATAAGTCACGCTTAAAATTAAAATCCATAACGGACTAATGTATAAGGCTTTCAAGGTATCGGGTTCAAGCGCCAAAATCACTAAAGTAAACATCAAGAACGCGATCACGACATAAGACATGAACACCCCACCCGGCATTTTGAATGTTGATTGGGCATGTAATTCAGGACGTAACTTACGGTAGCGGATATAACACACCATAATCAGACTCCAGACGCTGATAAATAGAATCACGCATAAAGAGCTTGCTAAGGTAAATGCTTCAATCGTGTTTGGCACAAAGTATTGTAGTACCGCGCCTCCCATGATGAATACACAAGAGAAGATTAAACCATTGGCTGGAACAGCACTCTTTGATAACCGACCAAAAGCATTAGGCGCCTGACCATCTTTCGATAAACCAAATAACATCCGACTTGTTGAGAACACACCACTATTCATGGATGACATCACCGAAGATAACACCACAAGATTCATGATAATCGCAGAAGTCACAATCCCTGCATTTAAGAATAATTCAACAAAAGGACTTTTATCCGCACGAATATGATCCCAAGGTGTCACAGACATTACCACGAGTAAAGCCAAAACATAGAACAAAATAATACGAATCGGAATCGCATTAATCGCCTTGGGTAAGTTCTTGTGAGGATCTTTGGTTTCAGCGGCTGTTGTTCCGATTAACTCCACACCAACAAAAGCAAAAACTGCGATTTGGAATCCTGCTAAGAAGCCATCTAAACCTTTGGGGAACATACCACCGTGCGACCAAATATTACTAAATGAAGCAACGGTGCCATGTGGCGCAACAAAATGGCTGAAAATCATATAACCGCCAACGGCGATTAATCCCATAATTGCCAAAATTTTGATTAAAGCAAACCAAAATTCAACTTCACCAAACAATTTGACTGTAAGCAAATTCAATGCTAAGACAAATAAGACACAGCCCGCACTAATCATCGCTTGGCCAATTGGCGTAAAGGTTGTGCCGTCAGGCAACCAAAAGCCAAGATAATTAATCACAGCCGCTAAGTCAGCGATACCGACCAAAACCCAACCTAGCCAATAAGTCCAACCCAAATAATAACCAGCCCATGGACCAATCAAATCATGTGCCATATCCACAAAAGATTTGTACTGTAAGTTTGCAAGTAATAACTCTCCTAATGCACGCATCAGAAAAAAGAACATCCCACCAATAATCATATAAATGAACAGAATAGATGGGCCTGCAAGGGAGATCGTTTTACCTGAACCCATAAAGAGTCCTGTACCAATCGCACCGCCGATCGCAATCAATTGCAAATGGCGATTGGAAAGTTTCCGTTGTAAGTCTTGAGGCGCTTGTTCGTCCTCTGACTGATTTTGAATCACCGTCATAATAAAAGTTCCTTTTTACTATTTCCTAAAATAAATCCGCCGATAATTTATGAGCTTAGCCAGCTGTCTTTTTAAATAACGGATCTATTTTGATTACTCGAAAACACGTATCTGAATCCATTTTGGCGATTACAAATACGTGAATTTTCTCGTTTTTAAACATGTTTAAACAAAAATAAAGCTGATCGCTTTATTTTTGTGCTGCAATAACTGCAATTTCAATCAGCCATTTTGGATTGACCAAATCGGCTTGAATGGTGGCACGCGATGGTGCAACACTGTCTTTTAACCAATCCACATAAATCGCATTAACCTTTGGAAAATCAGCAAGGTCTTTGAGAAAAAGTTGAACCGAAAGTAAACGCGATTTATCACTATTTGCTAAAGCAAGTAACTGTTCAATCGTTGCAAGAATATCTCTCGTTTGCCCCTCAATATCTAAATCTGGATTTTTAGGGACTTGTCCTGATAAATACACCACTTGATTAAAGACGGTGACAGCACTCATCACCTCGGTGCTATTGATTTTCTGGATATCTGAATGTGACATGATGACTTCCTTAGTCTTGAGTGATAAATGGAACTCGTGCAGTTACACCACACATGAGTTCATAGCCAACTGTGCCTGAGGCTGCTGCAACATCATCAATGGATAGAATTTGTCCTGTTTTGGAGGTTCCCCAAAGTACAACTTCACTGCCAATCTCAGCATTCGGTACTGGCGTTAAATAAACTGCCAACATATCCATACTGACTCGTCCAATAGTTCGAGTACGAATTCCATTGACTAAAACAGGGGTGCCTGTAGGAGAAATACGCTGATAACCATCTGCATAGCCACACGCCACAATGCCAATGGTCATCGCATGCGCAGCGACAAAATTCGAGCCATAGCCCACACTTTCATTGGCATTTAACTGTTGGATTGCAATCAGTTCACTGCGCAAACTCATGGTCGGGGCAAGCCCCCAATCTTGGATATTATGCTGAGGATAGTCGGGAGAGCTTCCATACAGCATGATGCCACCACGGACATAATCGGAGTGTAGTTGAGATGAATATCTGAGGATGGCGGCACTATTGCTCACCGATCTTTCCCCAGGTAAATCTTGAATTGTGCTTTCAAATTCTGTGAGTTGATAGTCCACGCCAGCTTGATCAAAACGCTCCCCATCTGCATCAGAGAAATGCGTCATATGCGTGATTTTAGCAACATGATTAAGGCGTTGCAGATGCTGCCAGACTTTGCGGTATTGTTGTGGCTTGAAACCTAAGCGGTTCATACCACTGTTCATTTTTAAGAAAATATCAAACTGTGCAGGGTAAATGTGCTGCTGCACCCACTCAACTTGTTGCTCATTATGAATAGTAAAACTGAGTTGATACTGGACACAATCAAATAAATCTTGAGGAGCGAAAATCCCTTCGAGCAGTAGAATAGGTCCTGCCCAACCGAGTGCTCGTAGTCGTTTTGCTTCTTCAATATCCAGTAAAGCAAAACCGTCTGCTGTTTTAAATGATTCATAAACACGTTCAATACCATGTCCGTAAGCATTGGCTTTGACTACAGCAAACACCTTGCTATCTGGAACACTTGCTCTCAAGACCTCAAGGTTTTGACGCAAAGCCTGAGTATGGATGACCGCAGTAATTGGGCGAGGCATAATAAACTTCCTTGTACGCTGTAATTATGCTGCGTGTGAATAGCGCTGAATGGACAAACCATCCGTACTAATATCTGGGCGATGATTCATCACAAGATCACTAATTAATTTCCCTGAACCACATGCCATCGTCCAACCTAAAGTGCCATGTCCCGTATTCAAGAATAAATTCTTATACTGGGTCGCACCGATAATCGGGGTACTATCAGGTGTCATTGGACGTAAGCCCGTCCAGAACGAAGCTTGCTGTAAATCACCACCAGGGAATAAATCTTGAGTCACCATTTCTAAAGTGGCACGACGGTCTTCATTCAAGCCCAAATTAAAACCACTCAATTCCGCCATACCACCAACACGAATACGTTGATCAAAACGTGTAATCGCAACTTTGTAAGTTTCATCTAAAACAGTGGATTGTGGTGCAAGTGCAGGATCAACAATTGGAATTGTTAATGAATAGCCCTTCACTGGATATACAGGCAAATTTAGCGCCAATGGTTTGAGGAAGTCACGAGAATAACTACCAAAAGCAAGAACAAAACGGTCGGCTGTTAAAACTGCTCCATTGACCATGACGCCTTTGATTTCATCACCTTCAACAATTAAGTTTTCAACATTCTGATCAAACTTAAACTCCACACCCAAATCTTGTGCCAGTTTTGCCAAGGCATTGGTGAATAAATAACAATCACCTGTCTCATCATTTGGCAAATGTAAACCACCCACTAACTTATCGGTATGCGCTAAAGCAGGCTCTACGCGTGCTAACTCTTGTGCATTAAGTAAATCGAAATCCACACCACATTCTTTGAGCACTTGAATATCACGTTGCACCGCCTCTAGCTGAGCGTCATTACGGAATACTTGCAACGTGCCTCTAGAACGATTTTCGTAATTAATGCCAGTTTTTGTTCTTAGATCACGCAGACAGTCACGGCTATATTCCGCAACACGCATCATGCGCTCTTTGTTCACTGCATAGCTTTGTGGATTACAGTTTTTCAGCATTTGAGCCATCCACTGTAACTGCCACATACTGCCGTCAATATTAATGGCTAGTGGTGCATGATGTTGAAACATCCATTTAACTGCTTTAAAAGGAATTCCTGGCGCTGCCCACGGTGTCGAATATCCCGGGGAAATTTGCCCTGCATTACCAAAGCTGGTTTCCTTGGCAGGACCCGATTGACGATCAAGCACAGTCACTTGAGCACCTTGCTGTGCAAGGTAATAAGCACTTGCTACACCAATAACACCACTTCCTAAGACGATGACGCGCATAACAATCCCTCACGCACACTAGTTTATTTAACTAGTATATTTTTGCATCAATAGTTTTTTTCACTATTTTTAGGCTTATAATCTAGGTAATTTCATGTTTTCGTCGTGAAAAAATTAAAATAAAAGGGAATAATCTATGCGTAAATTAGACCGTATTGATCGCCTGATTTTAGATATTCTGCAACGTGAAGGTCGGATTGCGATTAGTGAGCTGGCTTTACGTGTCAATTTGTCCACCACCCCGTGTTCAGAACGTGTTAAACGCTTAGAGCGTGAAGGGATCATCATGGGCTATTACGCACGGCTCAATCCTGCCCATGTTGACCGCAGTCTTTTGGTATTTTTAGAAATTAAACTTTCAGCCAAATCTGGTGATGTTTTTGATCAAGTTGCACGTGACCTTGTTGATATTCCCGAAGTTTTGGAATGTCATTTGATCTCAGGAGAGTTTGATTATTTAGTTAAAGCAAGACTAAAAGAAATGAGTGCCTATCGACGTTTATTAGGTGATTTACTTAAAAAGCTGCCTGCTTCGGCATCTTCACATAGCTATGTCGTGATGGAAGAAGTCAAAGAAAGTCTTTATTTGGATGTGAGTAAATAAGATTAAATTGCGTCCTACCAACGATTAAAAATGTTTCAGCCTGCAGATGCAGGCTGAATATATATGATTACTCGTCTTCATCATCGTAGATATAGCTCATACAACCCCAACCGTCATATTCACCATCAAACTCTTGTGCAATACGTGTCATCCACTCTTCTAAATCAGCAATATCATCATATTCAAGCATCATATTAATATGAATATTCAACACCCACATATCTGAGCCATCTGAGTGTAACTCTTCTTGATAAAGTGAGATCTTTTGTTCTTGGTGCAACAGATGGAGTGCACATTTTTCAACTTGCTCTTGTTTTTCAAACACAATCGAAAATTCAACTTCATGTGGCTCAGTGAGATCATTGCCATCTTCAACCATCTGCCACAAGACATTACCATTATCATTGTCTGGAAATTGTTCATAGTCGCGTGTCATATCAATATCCTTTGTTATGTTTTGATTTCATTATTGGCTATAGATTAACCTATTTTTATGTCAGTTTTTAGACGCAACAATTATATTATCATCAAAAAAGGATAGAAATTTTTAACTACTCGCATCCATCTCATCCAATTGAATTGACAGCACTACCTGATCAATACAGCGAATACCTTGCTCATAAATCGGTTCAGGATAGGATTTAAATACATCTCGTTGAATATGCGACATACGAAAACCACATTTTTGATAAAGCGCCAGTTGATTAAGACTAGAATTTCCAGTTTTAACCCAGACCTTGCTCCCTAAAGATGCTTTCACATATTCAATTGCATGACTGATTAATAATTTGGCTAAACCCAAACCTTGATGATCTCGCCTTACACTTAAATTTTTAATTTCAAACTCATCGTGATTGCACTGCAATAAACAAAGTTCTGCAATCACATCCTGCTGCTGATTGAACATGATAAATAAGCTGACATCTGGCAGATAGCTAAGAACCTGTTGCCAATCTGGGTCAGCGCTAAGTAATAATTCTTTTAATTGTTTTTGGTTTAAATCTGATAGCTCAGACCATTGCAATATGTCTATGCTCGAAAAGATCGTCAAAATACGACTCCTTATTTTTTTCGCAAAAGCACATAACTAAATTTTTGCTGATTTCCTACTGGGGTCATATGAAGTGCTTTGCCTTGATGAATCACGTCAAATTCAATTGATCCAAAAAAATCAATGAGCTGCTGCGGACTATAGCGCTGCACATCTAAGCCACTACATTTTAATGCGCCGTCTTCTGCAAAAGTGGAGATTGCTAAATAGGCACCTGATTTCAACGCATGTAACACCTGTGCTAAATATTGCTGTCTCTCCTGCTCCGTAATTAAGAAATGGAAAACTGCACGATCATGCCATAAGTCAAACTGCGCTGCGCTAAAGTTAACATCTAATACATTTGCTACAAGCCAATTTACTTGATCTGCATTTACGCCTAGACGTTGCTGACTGCGCTGGAGAGCAGCCTCAGCCAAATCTAAAACGGTGATGTGTTCAAATCCTTGCATCAGTAAATGATCAACCAACACAGAAGCCCCACCACCCACATCAATAATCTGTGCATCGGCAGTTAGACGTGCAGATTCAATTAATTGCAATGAGGTTTCTGCTTGAGCCTGAAACCAACTCAGTTCAGTGGGTTGTTTAGCGGTGTAAATATTTTGCCAATGTCTTACTAATTCTTGATTCATTCAAAGGCTCAAAACATTATATGATTTTATAATCTATTATAAATCTTCAAACTTGGCTAGCCATACTATACTTTTCTTTGAAAATGCGCGTGTAAGCATACTTTAAAAAGGAACTACCGACTCAAGCTCGATTGTAGATTGTTTTAACGGATGTTGAAAAGCAAGATAGGTGGCATGCAATGCCATACGTTTAAAATGGAATTTGGCAGGTTCAGGATGATAAAGTTTATCGCCCATAATGGGATGTCCAATATGCATCATATGTACACGAAGCTGATGTGAGCGTCCTGTCACTGGTTCTAAACGCACTCTACTTTGATCTGTTGTCACATCATACTCAATAGATTGGAATAGCGTTTTGGCAGGCTTTCCCAATTCAAAATGCACCATCTGACGAGGACGATTTTCCCAATCTGTAATCAAGGGCACTTCCACACTGCCGTCTTGCTCAATCTGTCCTTGTACAAGCGCCACATAATATTTTTTAACCGTTCGTGCTTGGAACATTTTGCTAATCGCAACTTCAGCATCTCTATGCTTCGCGAACATCAACAATCCTGATGTTGCCATATCTAAACGATGTGTAACTTTAGCAGAAGGATATTGTGCTAAAACGCGCAAATACGCACTATCTTGATGTTCAGGCAAACGCCCCATGACCGACAATAGTCCTGCTGGCTTATTAATCACCACTAAATCTTCATCCTCATAGATCATCTCAAGTGGATCTTGCGGCGGTAGATAAATAAAGTTGTCATTTAGGGGCATGAGCAGTAAAAGTTCTAAATAAAGCGGGGCAATTATAGCGAGTTCTCAGCCAAAAACGAATTTTGAGATGAAATCCTGAACAGAGAACTCGTTTTATTGAAATGTTATTGAAGATGTCTAGAGTTAATGCCGTTGCCTGTTTTGATTATTATTGTTGCGACATTAACTCGTATATTTTTATGATGCTGTTTTTATCGCTTTATTTAAACTGTCTTTATACAGCTGCTCTAAAGTTGCAATGTCTCGATTTAAAAAAGTAATCAAATATTCTTTCGCACGACTCAACGTTAGATGATTAAAAGAAATCGTGTCTTTGCTCTTACGTGTCACCAATCCGAATAAATCTTTTTTAGGAATAAACACCGGAATATCGCTTTCTAATTTAAATTCAAGCTGCTGTGTTTGTGAAAAGGCATCTATTGTGATGCGTAAGGTTTGTTCAGTGTAATCATCTCGTACAATAAAGCTGGTACTTGCACCATCTAGCTGTAACTGACGAACCAATTGCTGACGCCATCCCATCTCATCGAAACGAGCAACGATCGTTTCTAAATCAAAAGCACCCAAATGATCAGCTTCATTTCGATTGGTTTGATGCGGATAACGTATTTTAAGATCGAATTCTTTCATTATTTTTATGACCTCTTCCAATATGATCAATTTTCTAGTTTCAATTATATCATTTTGTTTTTTATTATAAAAACATGAGTTTATATTCAAAAAATAAATATTCTAAGACCTATTTCACACTTATATTTAAATTCATTGATCGGGGTTTTATTATTTTTATCTGATTGGTCATATTCTGTTTATATTAAATTTTTTAGGGTATCAAGGGAAAACATGTTGTTTACTTCAACACCTATGACTTTGTAAGCCATAACCTTTGCCTATAGACTTTTGATCTATAGCGTCCTAAGCCGAATCGAGACCTTTTGGGTTTGTACACACTTGCTTTATAAGCATCGGTGCATGCTACTCTTTTCGATCCCTTTCACACCCTTGAGACATAGTTTAGGCAGATCAGTGCGGGATTGTTTTCCTAAAAACTGGTATTTTTCGCCACTAATGAAATAATTTCGCATATCTCATGTCACAATCAGAATTATTTTCCATTTCAATAAAAAATAACTGATTTAAATTCCGATATATTCAAATTTACATGTGTATTTTTTCATGAGCTTATAAAATTTAAGCCCAAATCACCATAATCGCTGCCACGATCACCAACCACAAACCCAAATGATCAGTTCTCGCCAATTTTTCCTTAAAGAAAAATGCAGAGATCAATAAACTGAATAAAATCTCGACCTGACCCAGTGTTTTCACAATCGCCACAGTTTGCATACTCATGGCACTGAACCACCCCACAGATGCTAAAAAACTGCAAACACTCACACGAAAGGTCAGACCAAGACGTTGCCACATTTTATATAACGTACTTCGACTAAAGATTCCCAAATACAGCAATAATGCAATGCACTGAAAACTAATCAAACTGCACAACACCCATCCTGCACGATGCAAAAATGGCAACATGCTCAGCTCTAAACTAGCTTCACGTACCAGAAGTGAAGTAATGGCAAAACATAAACCACTGCCTAAACCAATGATTAAAGTATTAAAGGAAAGTTGCGTACTATGTCGACCTTTACTCAATAAAAAAACTGCGATTGCCCCAATCAATACACCAACCCAGCCCCACGTGGTCAACCGTTCCTGTAGAAAAACCACTGCAATCAAGGCTGCCAAAATCGCTTCACTTTTAGCCAACCCGATACCAATCGCATAATTCTTTTGTTGAAATAGTTTCACCATCAAAGCTGTCGCAAAAATTTGGCTGATTCCTGCAATCACCACGTAAAGCCAGAATGTATTGGAAAAATGGACTTGAGCAGTGACAGGTTGATGCAGATAAAGGAATGCTAAGTAACTAAACGCAAAAATCGGAGAAAAGATAAATCGAGCCAATGTCGTACCATACGCATCGACTGTGGTACTGAGCTGTTTTTGAAATGCGTTGCGCCACGCCTGCATAAATGCAGCCATGATCGTGAATAGAATCCAAGTAAATGCCATAAACGCCAACGCACTATCAAAATGTGTGTGTAATTTACTCGCTTCATTGTGATTTTTCGAGCATTGCTTCGGAAAAAATAGATTCTTTTCAACGTGAAAAAGTGCTTTACACTTAAATCATTAAGCACTTATAAACACGGTATTGGCTTTCAGCATCGATGGGGCAAAATCCACCATACGGCGTAAAGTTCGGGTGAAATGCGCTTGATCAGAAAAGCCTGATTCAACCGCAATCTCAATCAAAGTTTTGCCCTGCATCCACAACTTGATGGCATAGCAGATACGCAACCACAAGATATATTGCCGCATAGATAGTCCGAGTTGCTGACTAAACAGATGCATCAAACGTGACTCCGATAGTCCTACCTGTAGCGCAACATCTGCGATGGTTGGAATTTGATGAGGCACACACCGTTTGATGTATTCACATGCGAGTTGAATCCGTTGATCCCACGGTAAAGCCTTTAATGGCTGAGGATTAAGTGCCAATAACACATCCATCAGCAATTGCTTTACTTGTTCTAAACTGAGTTGAGCAGTCATCAATTGCTGAAACTGTTTTTGAAAAGATTTAAGTCGAGCGGCAGACAAAGAACAAAATGCTTGTCCATTCAATAAAGGGTGCAGATAAGCGTAAAGCACATGATCAGGATCGATCAGAATTGCAATATAAGGTTGATTCTGTGAATCTGTACTGTGGCTAACATTAGGTGCCATCACTACAACTTCATGATCGCTAGCAGGTTGATCTTCAACAGCTAATGCGAAAGTAGTTCCCAAACCAATTTGTAATAATGCTGGAAAATGCGCGTGTGCTTTATTCAAATGATCTTGAGTCACATACACAATCACGCCATCCCACGCATAGACCAAGCTTTTATGCGGTGTGGGCGAGTCTAATTCGGTGTGTGGAGATAGCATATTCGTTCAAGACCATTTCGGTTGAAGTGTTCAAAATGAAGACGACTTTAAACGAAAGGAATAGTCGTATGTCTCACAATACTCAAGAACTGATGAAAAACAATACCGTGCAGATGGAAGCCAGTGAAGTTCGTTATAAAACCCTTGCTGAATTTTATCCTTTTTATCTTTCGCAACATGAAAATGCGACTTGTCGTCGTCTGCATTTCGTGGGAACAAGCTGCGTGATTGGTATCGCTGCTGCATCTGTTGCAACTGGAAATGCCAAATTACTTTGGGCTTTACCTATAGTCGGATATGGCTTTGCGTGGGTCGGTCATTTTTTTTATGAGCACAATAAACCTGCGACCTTTAAGCAGCCATTCTTTAGCCTCGCCTGCGATTTTATTATGTATAAAGACATCCTATTAAAACGTGTGAAGTGGTGATCTTGAAGCTTGAGCACAGCTTATAAACTGTATTGAATTCAAGTAAATCTAATTCATACGATGGTTTGTATCTATATAATCTACTGAATTAGATTTTCTTCTGGACATAAGGAATCTCAAAGACCTCAATATTTTTATGTGGTTGACCCCAATCACAAGGATGCGGTATCCGCGCTAGAAAAATCTTTGCATCATCTTCTTTTGAAAGCGTATTCAATGTTTCGATCGCCCAATCTTGGGTGTCGCTTTCATCCTGACTCATAATAAATAACTTATGTTCAGCCCGCCCTAACACTAACTTATTCATATCAAGCAACAAGGCTCTTGAATCTTTCCGTTTAAATTCGCTTTCAATAATCCATACTGCTTTACGAATTGCCTGAAGCTTTGCATATTTTGAGTGGGGATGTCTTTTCTTACTTGCGGTATCAAACTCGGTCATTTCCGCAATAACGATGTCAAATAAAAATTCAGTTAAACCAAACATTTGAGCGTTGTTATCTTCTTGATGATCATCTTTTCGATTTTTACGATAAAACGCTTGGAAATTTTCTGCTGAAATTTCTGTTTGTTGTGAGGCTTTCAGTAATGCTTTCGCAAAGATTTCAATCCATATTCGGCTGCGATTGGCATGACGGAAGCGTTGTTCAGACTCAATATTTTCCAATTCAAAGGCATTACAATATTCAACAGCTTGATTAAATGAATTTTGAATTATGTTTTTTAAAATATCTAATTCCATATCATACCTTTATGATTAGTAAGCTGACGGATTGATCTGAGTTTTTCTGTACCCAACGTGCAACCACAATCACGAGAATAATCACAAATATCGTCATCACCACAGGCATCACAAATGCCAAGATCGACAAGACAATTGAGCCAATCAATTCACCCGTTGCCACCACAAAATTACCCAGTCCACCAGTGGTTGCCGTTGAAACGCCACGTGCAGCTACCGTACTCATTTGCACCACGCCTGCTGTTCCGCCCCCCACGATCAGCGCGGCTGCCCACGTCGCAAACTGTGACATTTCCCCACTACTGACAGCCATCGTACTGAGTGTGCCAGCAACCACAGCGGCAGGTGTGGCAATAGTATCTAACAGGTTATCGACCCACGGCACATAGTAAGCTGCGATTTCACAGATGGTTGCAAATCCAAGTGCAGCGCATACAGATGGAATGGCTAACCATTCAAAGCCTTTGGCAGGTTCATACCAACCCAACAAAGTTGCAATGCTCATCACCAATAAAGGAACAAAGACACGAAAACCACAGGCAGCGCTTAATCCTACGCCGATACAAAGTCCTAAAATTGTTTCCATCTGGGTTTTCCTTATTTTTGTTGGATATAGCTATCTTGTTATTTCATATTTTAAAGTAACAAAAAAGCCCTATCGAGTGACAGGGCTTTCATCAAAACAGTGGGTAACTGTTTGGTGTTTGCGGCTTAGGCATTCTTACTGTTGAATTGATTGCCAAGGCATTTGGTACACGGAGGTAAACGATCAGTACCAATTTCTAAATAGGTGCGGTGTCCGCATTGAACACAAAAATAGAAACCAGTTCCAGGTTTTTCGCCAGCAGTAACCATCTTTGTTCTCCATAGATTTTAGAAATGGTTCATATACTATAGCGTGATAGTTTTGATTATTTATTGACCTTTCTGACGAATGGTGGTGGCGGAAAGGTGAAGAATGGGATTTAGATAATTTGATTAGACAATTATAAAAATTTTGAGGAGTGGAGATTCTCTACTTTTCCATAATAGGAATAGATTGTTCAGAGCACCAAACCTCAAGAATAGATTCAAGAATCTCAATCATGAGATACAACAGGAGTCATATCTAGCAACTAAATACGAAAAGCCCGACGTAATGTTCTTTTTTTATGTAATAACTTATATATTTTCAGAATCTACAAGACCAATTCTTTTTAACATCAGCTTTCCGAGGGGAGTAATAAATCTATAGGAAATCTGCGGCAAGCCCTGTTGATCAAATTGAGGCAATCCTGTTTTTCTATCAATTCGATATTTCACTTTAATCAGCCCAAGTCTTTCTAAATGTGATTTATAGTTTTCCTGAATATCCCTTTTCTCTAAAATATTGTCATCGACACCAATATATGTTCTAACTGGCTCAATAACGTTTTCATGCTTCCGTCGAAATTCTTCATCGCCATCAATTGTTGGCTCTAAAAAGAAACGTAACCAAATTACTTCTTGATCATTAAGCTCACCTAGTAATCTTAAAACATACTTACTATCTGCATAATTTTTTGCTGCATCTGATATACCATTTGCTACTAAGTTTGCAATATATTCTCTTCTTTCGTTAGAAAGTGATCTTGATGCTTGAATAAATCCCTCTTCAATTAGATCCACAATCAATTCGTTTTGTTTAGCATTTTCTAATAAATTACTATCAATTTTTTGAACTTTTTCGTCCAATAATTTTATATATTGTACTAATCTATCCATTCGCTGGTCAGGAATAATAGCTCCTACAACTTCTGAAAGGATAGAACCAAATCCAGGCACTAAACCTACCACAGCTTTATAAGTCGCAACTCTATGATCTAAAAAATTTGCATTTAAGTTACTATCTTTTTCTATCATGTCACTACCTGAATATATCCATTATTTATACTTTCTAAGCTTATTAGATCCCATAAAAACCCCACTTTAAAGCAGGGTATTTTTCAAACAATATCAATTACTTTTAGCTAAAGTATTAAGCTACTTGACCTTCTAAAAAGTCCTGTGCAAAACGCTGTAATACCCCACTCGCATCATACACAGAAACTTCTTCTTCGGTATCTAGGTAGTATGTTACTGAAAATTTTATCTAAGTAATTTAAGGCTAGATTAAAGTAAAGCTAAAACTCGTCCCTTCAATATTTTTAGAAAACACATAATCTGGATGAATCTCTCTAAATTTATTATCATCAATCAATCTTTTTAAGTAATCTTCTTCCACAGTAGGATGCACACCTAAACACCAAAGTGAGCGTCCTGTAGTAGCACTAGAACCTTTGACTTTTTCATATTTTTCAATATCTTTCAGCATGTAGCGAATGCAATTAGAAGCATTTTCATGCTGCTTAATTTCCAATGGTATTGCACTTTGCTTGAATTTTTGGCGTATTAGAAAGTCTATAGAACAAATATTTTTGTCCTTTGATATTCTTCTATCTAACTCATATCTTTTTTCTCTTTCAATTTCAGAGACATTAGGATGGTTAAATAAAAATATTGCAAACTCAACTTGAAGCCAAATCTCCCATCCTTTTATTTGATTTTTTATAAATTGGTTAAGTTTATTCACTATCTCTGTTTGCTGAAAAAACTCGTTAGCAAGCTCTTTTAAGAAATTTAAATCATCTTTCAGTATTTTCATTTTCATCTAACTGTAAAAAACCCCATCATCAAGATAGGGTCTTTTTACAACAAAATCAATTACTTTAGATGAAAGCCTTAAGCCACCTGACCTTCTAAAAAGTCTTGTGCAAAACGCTGAAGTACACCACCTGCTTCATAAACAGAGACTTCTTCTTCTGTATCTAAACGGCAAGTCACAGGCACTTCAAGAATTTCTTCTTTGCCATCCGCTGTGGCACGTTCAATCACTAAAGTTAAAGTCGAACGAGGTGCAATATTACCAATAACGCTATACAGCTCAGTACCATCTAACTTTAAGGTTTTACGGTTCACACCTGCTTTAAACTCAAGCGGTAAAACACCCATACCGACTAAGTTAGTACGGTGAATACGCTCAAAACCTTCAGCAACAATCGCTTCAACACCTGCAAGACGAACACCTTTCGCTGCCCAGTCACGGCTTGAACCTTGACCATAATCCGCACCTGCAATGATGATCAACGGTTGCTTACGGTTCATGTAAGTTTCAATCGCTTCCCACATACGCATCACTTCGCCTTCTGGCTCGACACGCGCTTTTGAACCTTGCTTAATGGTGCCATCTGAACGAACCACCATTTCATTAAACAGTTTTGGATTCGCAAATGTTGCACGTTGCGTAGTGAGATGGTCGCCACGATGGGTTGCGTATGAGTTAAAGTCTTCCTCAGGCACGCCCATTTTCGCCAAATATTCACCTGAAGCACTGTCTAACACAATCGCATTCGATGGGGACAAGTGATCGGTGGTGATGTTATCGCCCAAGATTGCAAGTGGACGCATGTTGCTTAAAGTACGTGGTGCAGCCAACGCGCCTTCCCAGTACGGCGGACGACGAATATAAGTACTCATTGGACGCCAGTCATACAATGGGCTTGCCGCTTCTTCATTGACACCCAAATCAAACATTGGAATGTAGATTTTACGGAACTGCTCAGGCTTCACTGATTCTTTCACTAAAGCATCAATTTCAGCATCCGATGGCCAAATGTCTTTCAGGTAAATTGGATTACCGTCTTTGTCATTTCCAAGAGAATCGGTTTCGATGTCAAAACGAATCGTACCTGCAATCGCATACGCCACTACCAGTGGAGGCGATGCCAAAAACGCTTGTTTTGCGTATGGATGGATACGACCATCGAAGTTACGGTTCCCCGAAAGTACCGCAGTTGCATATAGGTCACGATCAATGATTTCTTGTTGAATCACTGGATCAAGTGCGCCTGACATCCCATTACAGGTGGTACATGCATAAGCCACGATACCAAAGCCAAGTTTCTCAAGATCACCCAATACACCCGCTTCTTCAAGATACAGCGCAGCTGCCTTAGAACCTGGTGCAAATGAAGATTTCACCCAAGGTTTACGCACTAAACCAAGTTCATTGGCTTTACGTGCCAATAAACCTGCGGCAACGGTATTACGTGGGTTAGAAGTATTGGTACAAGAGGTAATCGCAGCAATAATTACTGCACCATCAGGAATTAAACCTTCGGCTTCTTGTGCTTTCGCTGCATCCAAATTGCCTGCGATGCCTTTCGCTTTCAAATCAGCAGTAGAAACACGTGCATGTGGGTTTGATGGCCCTGCAATGTTACGAGTCACTGTTGAAAGATCGAAACGAAGTACACGTGGGTACTGCGCTTTGGTCATATCAGATGCCCAAAGACCGATTTCTTTGGCATATTGCTCAACCAATGCCACTTGCGCATCTTCACGACCTGTTAAGCGTAAATAGTCGATGGTGTTCTGGTCGATGTAGAACATCGCAGCAGTTGCGCCGTATTCAGGTGTCATGTTCGAGATGGTTGCACGGTCGCCTACAGACATGCTGTCAGCACCTTCACCGAAGAACTCTAAATAGGCACCAACAACACGCTCTTTACGCAAGAACTCAGTTAATGCCAATACGATATCCGTTGCGGTAATACCTGCTTGACGCTGACCAACAAACTCAACACCAATAATGTCAGGTAGGCGCATCCACGATGCACGACCAAGCATGACATTTTCAGCTTCCAAGCCACCCACGCCAATCGAAATTACGCCAAGCGCATCGGTATGTGGTGTGTGTGAATCTGTACCAACACAGGTATCAGGGAATGCTAAGCCATCACGGTTTTGAATCACTGGAGACATTTTCTCCAAGTTGATTTGATGCATGATGCCGTTGCCCGCAGGGATCACATCGACATTTTTAAATGCGGTCTTCGTCCACTCAATAAAGTGGAAACGGTCTTCGTTACGACGATCTTCAATCGCGCGGTTTTTCTCAAACGCGTCAGGATCAAAGCCACCAAATTCCACCGCCAAAGAGTGATCAACGATCAACTGAGTTGGCACCACTGGATTGACTTTAGATGGATCACCACCTTTTTCAGCAATCGCATCACGCAAGCCCGCAAGGTCAACGAGTGCCGTTTGACCTAAGATGTCATGACAGACCACGCGCGCAGGATACCAAGGAAAATCCAAGTCCTGACGGCGTTCGATCAATTGCGTTAAATAATCAGTTAAATTTTCTGCATCGGCTTTACGCACAAGCTGTTCTGCCAACACTTTCGAGGTGTATGGCAAAGTTTCATATGCGCCTGGCTGAATGTCTTCAACGGCTTGACGCACGTCATAGTATTCGAGCTGGGTATCTGCCAGCGGTTTACGGTATTGATTTGACATTAACCACGCTCCGCCAATGGTTTGAATTCTAGGTTTTCAGGGCCAGTGTAGTTCGCGCTTGGACGAATGATCTTGCCATCTTGACGCTGTTCAATCACGTGTGCTGACCAACCTGCTGTACGAGCGATTACGAATAATGGAGTGAACATTGCTGTTGGAACACCCATCAAGTGATAGCTCACCGCGCTGAACCAATCGAGGTTCGGGAACATGTTCTTCACTTCTTTCATCACTGCTTCTAAGCGTTCAGCGATGAGGTACATCTTGTTGTTCTCTTGCGCTTCAGCAAGGTCATACGCAACTTTTTTGATCACTTCGTTACGTGGATCAGAGATGGTATAAACAGGGTGACCAAAGCCGATGATCACTTCTTTTTTCTCAACACGGCTACGGATGTCTGCTTCTGCTTCGTCAGCGTTGTCATAACGTTGTTGAATCACGAATGCAACTTCGTTTGCACCACCATGTTTTGGACCACGCAGCGCACCAATACCACCAGTAATTGCTGAGTACATGTCTGAACCTGTACCTGCAACAACACGTGACGTAAATGTAGATGCGTTGAATTCATGCTCAGCATACAAAATCAAAGACGTATGCATGGCTTGAATCCATTCTTCAGATGGCGCTTCGCCATGAAGTAAATGGAGGAAATGCGCAGCAATTGAATCGTCATTCGTTTCAACTTCGATACGACGACCGTTATTGCTGAAGTGGTACCAATACAACAACATTGAACCCAAGCTTGCCATCAATTTGTCAGCGATGTCTTTTGCACCTGCTTCATTGTGGTCTTCATGTTCAGGCGTTAAACAACCTAAAACTGACACACCTGTACGCATTACATCCATTGGGTGTGCAGATGGCGGTAACTGCTCAAGTGCAGTTTTCAATGCTGCTGGTAAGCCTCGAAGTGCTTTAAGTTTTGCTTTATAGGCTTTCAACTCAGCTTTGTTTGGCAGTTTGCCATGTACCAATAAGTGAGCAACTTCTTCAAATTCGCTACCGACTGCAAGGTCAAGAATGTCATAACCACGGTAGTGCAGGTCATTACCACTACGACCTACGGTACAAAGCGCAGTATTGCCTGCAACTTGACCACTTAATGCAACTGATTTTTTTGGCTTGAAGCCGACTGGTGTTTCATTACTGCTCATAAGATTGTCCTTTTTATATTCTTAGGTTAAAACTTACAAAGTTCTTAATCTCCTTAAATCCCTCTTTCTAAAGAGGGGCTTTCCACCCTTCCTAAATCATCCAAGATTTAGAAGATTCCCCTCTTTTTTAAAGATGAGGAACATGGTTTCGCAAGCGGGGGAGATTTTTAAACTTATTTATTCTTCGCAAAAGTTCCATCAAGATACTGTTCAAACGCATGGTAGTTAATGCGCTCATACAATTCTTGACGAGTTTGCATGGTGTCAACAACGTTCTTCTGTGTGCCTTCTTTACGCAGAGTCTCATACACATTTTCCGCTGCTTTGTTCATCGCGCGGAATGCTGAAAGTGGATATAACGCAATGCTCACATCCGCAGAAGCCAATTCTTCAGTCGTAAACAATGGTGTAGAACCAAATTCAGTAATGTTCGCTAATACTGGAACTTTGGTCAGATCAGCAAACTGCTTGTACATTGCCAATTCAGTGATCGCTTCAGGGAATAACATATCCGCACCTGCTTCAATGTAAGCACCTGCACGATCAATCGCTGCTTGTAGGCCTTCTACCGCTAAAGCATCGGTACGTGCCATGATCACAAAGTTTTCATCAGTACGTGCATCAACCGCAGCTTTAATACGATCAACCATTTCTTGTTGCGTAACAATCGCTTTGTTAGGACGGTGTCCACAACGTTTAGCACCAACTTGGTCTTCGATGTGCATTGCTGCTGCGCCAAACTTAATCATTGATTTAGTAGTACGTGCAATATTAAACGCTGAAGCACCAAAACCTGTATCCACGTCAACCAATAATGGTAGATCACAGACATCCGTAATACGGCGTACATCGGTCAATACATCATCAAGGTTGCTAATTCCCAAGTCAGGTAAACCTAACGAACCTGCCGCAACACCACCACCTGACAAATAAATAGCTTTATAGCCAGCACGTTTTGCTAACAATGCATGGTTGGCGTTAATCGCACCAACCACTTGTAATGGTTTTTCATTTGCGACCGCGTCGCGGAATAGCTGACCAGCAGATTTAGCCATGTTGATGTTCTCCTTGGGTTTGCAGCAATGTTTGCTCAACAATTTTGTAGGATGCATTGATGTGACGGTGCATTAGCATTTCAGCAAGTTCACCATCACCCTCTGCAATCGCATCTAAAATGCGGATATGTTCATCCCAAGCTTTGCTTGGTCGATCTGGGGTATTTGAAAATTGAATTCGATACATACGGATGAGGTGATACAGCTCATCACATAACATTTTTTCGAGGGTTTTATTACCACTGCTTTTAATAATGCAGTAATGGAAATCATCTTGACCCTCTTGCAGATAATAGCCCTTACCTGCTTTAAAATTTTCATCTTCAGCATGCATCCGCAACACATCACGCAATGCTAAAATTTGTTTCTTATCAATATGCTGAGCTGCTAATTTACAGGCTAAACCCTCAAGCGAAGCGCGAATCTGATAGAGTTCTTGAAACTGTTGTAGAGAAAGAGAAACAACTCGCGCACCAACATGTGCCGTACGCTCAACCAATCTCTGCCCTTCAAGACGATGAATCGCCTCACGCAATGGACCACGACTAATCCCGTAAATACGTGCCAACTCGGGCTCTGAAATTTTGCTGCCCGCAGGAATTTGTCCTAATACGATTGCTGATTGAATTTGCTTAAATACATGTTCCGTCAGGGTAATACTCTGACTTGTGCTGATGGCTTGAGGAACAAGGGTATCTTGCATATTGTCGACAATCTCTACAGTTTTGATGATTTTATAACGAGATAGAAGAAAAAATGCAATAGGATTGTCGACAATAAAATAGACTGATCCAGTCAATACTATTCGCTTGACTCACAATAGAATGTTCTGAAAAAGGTACTAAAAATATAAAATAATTATATATAAAACATATTCTTACTAAAATTTAAGTACTTTATTTCAATTGATTCAAGGCATTTTCCCCAGTATTTATATTACGTATGCTACGACCATGGTATGACAGCTTGATTGTAGACAATCCTTATAATCGATCGATTTTATACGAATTTTTGTAAGTAAATACTGCACCAGAAATGTAAATAACAGCGTGCTTCATAGGCGCTTTATTGGTACATTATTGGGCATCTGGAGTCATGCTCCGCAAGACACATCCATGCACCTTGTTGAATAAAAGGACATTGTTAATGTTTCAACATATCCCACCTTATGCAGGCGACCCAATTCTCTCTTTAATGGAACAGTTTAATGCTGATCCACGCGCTGAAAAGGTTAATCTAAGTATTGGTTTGTACTATAACGAAGACAGTATCGTTCCTCAGCTTGATACCATTATCGAAGCGCAAAAACGTATTGCACCTAAAAATGATAAAACCAAACTTTATCTTCCAATGGAAGGCTTTAAGCCTTATCGTGACGCAATTCAAGCGCTATTGTTTGGCGCAAACAGCCCTGCTATTCAACAAGGTCGTGTTGCAACGATTCAAACATTGGGTGGTTCAGGTGCATTAAAAGTCGGTGCAGATTTCTTAAAAACTTATTTCCCAAATTCAGAAGTTTGGGTGAGCCAACCAACGTGGGATAACCATGTTGCGATCTTCAACGGTGCTGGTATCAAGAGCAACTACTATCCATATTTCGATGCTGAAACACGTGGCGTTGATTTTGATGGCATGTTATCGACATTAAAAACTTTGCCAGAGCAAAGCATTGTGTTGTTACACCCTTGCTGCCACAACCCGACAGGTGCGGATCTAAATCCAGCACAGTGGGATCAAGTGATTGCGGTATTAAAAGAGCGTAACTTGATTCCATTCCTTGACATCGCTTACCAAGGCTTTGGCGATAGCATGGAACAAGATGCTTATGCGATTCGTGCTTTAGACCAAGCTGGTTTAAACTTCATCGTCAGCAACTCGTTCTCTAAAATCTTCTCACTTTATGGTGAACGTGTTGGTGGTTTAACTTTCGTGTGTGATGATGCTGAAGCAGCAAAATGCACATTCGGTCAGTTAAAAGCAACGGTACGTCGTATCTACTCTAGCCCACCAACAACTGGTGCATGGTTGGTTGATCAAGTCTTAAATGACGCTGATCTGAATCAACAATGGCAAGGCGAAGTCAAAGAGATGCGTGAGCGTATTATCAAAATGCGTAGCATCTTAAAAGATGAACTGACTAAAGCACTTCCTGACCGTGACTTTAGCTACCTTGTAAACCAAAAAGGTATGTTCAGCTACACAGGTTTGACAGGCGAGCAAGTCGACACCTTACGTGAAGAATATGCAATTTACCTTGTACGTAGTGGTCGTATCTGTGTTGCTGGTTTAAATATGAATAATATTTATAAAGTTGCCACAGCAATGGCTGAAGTTCTAGCAAAATCAGCTTAAAATCCCGCTAAATCTCCCCTTTTAAAAGGGAGGCTTTATGGATCAAAAAAGGTTGTTTCACGTGAAACAACCTTTTTTTATTTTTTATAAAATCGAAGCGATCTAACTTAAAAATTGACCATTAAACCCAAGCATAGAGAAATCTCTTCCTCATTAAATGTGTATCTATGAATGTTCAACTCCTCTATCTCTTTGTATACTGCAAAACATTAACAAACTACAAATAGCCCTTCTCAAAATGACTCAACTGACTTGCTTTAAAGCCTACGATATTCGCGGAAAATTAGGCACAGAATTGAATGAAGAAATCGCGTATAAAATTGGTCGTGCATACGGACAAATCTACAAACCTAAAAAAGTGGTGATTGGTTGTGACATCCGTCTGAGTAGTGAAGGTTTAAAACAAGCAACCATTCAAGGTCTCAATGATGCGGGTGTCAATGTTCTAGATTTAGGCATGACGGGCACTGAAGAAGTCTATTTCGGCGCTTTTCATCTTGATGTTCAGGGCGGCATTGAAGTCACGGCGAGCCATAATCCAATGGACTATAATGGCATGAAATTGGTTCGTGAAAATGCACGTCCAATCAGTGCTGATACAGGCTTAAAAGACATCCAAGCTCTCGCTGAATCAGGTACTTTTATCGAAGTTGAGCAGAAAGGTTCAACTGAAAACTATAATGTTTTGCCTGAGTTTATCGATCACCTATTAACATATATTGATCCACAAAAAATTAACCCCCTTAAGCTGGTGGTAAATGCTGGCAATGGGGCAGCAGGTCATGTGATTGATGCCATTGAACAGAAATTTCAAGAACTCAATATTCCAGTTGAATTTATTAAAATTCATCATGAAGCAGATGGCACTTTTCCAAATGGGATTCCAAATCCAATCTTAATTGAAAATCGTGACAGCACCCGTGATGCTGTGCTTGCGCATCATGCAGATATGGGCATTGCATGGGATGGTGACTTTGACCGCTGCTTCCTATTCGATGAAAAAGGTCAATTCATCGAAGGTTATTACATCGTTGGCTTATTGGCACAAGCATTCTTGATCAAACAATCAGGTGAGAAGATTGTGCATGACCCACGTCTAGTATGGAATACCTTTGATATCGTAGAGCAATATCAGGGTATCGCGGTGCAATCAAAGTCTGGACATGCTTTTATTAAAGATGTGATGCGCGAACACAATGCTGTTTACGGTGGAGAAATGAGTGCTCACCACTATTTCCGAGACTTTGCTTATTGTGATAGCGGTATGATTCCTTGGTTACTCACCATTGCCCTACTCTCTGAAACAGGTCAATCACTTTCAACATTAGTTGAGAATATGATTACCAAATTCCCATGTAGCGGTGAAATCAATTTTAAAGTGGCGGATACACAAGCAACGGTACAAAAGATTTTTAATCATTATGCCGATCAGAATCCACAGGTTGATCATACCGATGGTGTCAGCCTTGATTTTGGTGCATGGCGTTTGAATGTCCGTGCTTCCAATACCGAGCCTTTACTGCGTTTAAATATTGAAAGCCGCGCTGATAGGAATCCACAACCGATGCAACATTATGTTGATGAATTAACGGCTTTGATTCAAGGCTAATTTAGCCCAATAAAAAAGGAGCGTATGGCTCCTTTTTTATTGCTTTAGCATTCAGTTAAAGCCATTGGGATTCTGCTTCTGCCAATTCCAGCTATCCGCCAGCATATCTTCCAAGGTATATTGAGGCTGCCAACCGAGCTCGCTCAATGCACGCGTATTGTCTGCAAATGAAGTGGCAACATCACCTGCACGACGTGGCGCAAATTCAAACGCAACAGGCACACCATTGATTTGCTCAAAGGTATTTTTGACTTGTAATACCGATGAGCCATTGCCTGTGCCAATGTTCCAAGCACGACAGCCTTGTGTAGATAAACGATTATTCAAAGCACACAGATGAGCATTGGCCAAATCGACTACATGGATATAATCACGAACACCAGTACCATCTACAGTGTCATAATCATTGCCATAAATGGACAATTTTTCGCGACGACCGACTGCGACTTGTGTGACATAAGGCATTAAGTTATTTGGAATTCCTTGCGGATCTTCACCAATCTGACCACTTTTATGCGCACCAACAGGGTTAAAATAACGAAGTAAAGCAATCGACCAACGTGAATCTGCCTGTGCCAGTTTTTGCAGCATTTGCTCAACAATCAGTTTGGTATAACCATAATTGTTATTTGGCATTCCTGTTGGCATATCTTCATTCAAAGGCGAAAGATTGGCTTCGTCATAAACCGTTGCAGATGAGCTGAATACCAAGCTAAATACACCTGCGTGCTCCATCGCCTTGACCAACTGGATACTACCCGCAATATTATTATCAAAATAAGCCAATGGAATCTGCTGGCTTTCACCAACCGCTTTCAGGCCAGCAAAATGAATGACAGCATCAATCTGATGGTCTTGGAAAACTGAATCTAACTCAGCCTGATTGCGAATATCACCCTGCACAAACACCAAACTTTTATTTGATAATGCTTGTACTCGACGCAAAGACTCTTCCGAGCTATTTGATAGGTTATCGAAGACGATCACCTCGTGACCTGCCTTGAGCAATTCCAAACAGGTATGAGAGCCAATATAACCCGCACCACCCGTCACTAAAATTTTAGCCATCTGTTTTTCCTAATAATATTTTCAACAAACCTTGTGTTGATGCATCAAATTTAGAGAGATCATCCTGTTCACGATTCAAAATCGGTAACAGCTGATTGGCAATTTCTTTACCTTTCTCAACGCCCCATTGGTCAAAGGGATTAATATTCCACAACACCGACTGCACAAAAACCTTATGTTCATACATCGCAATCAGCATCCCTAAGCTATAAGGATTCAGCTCTTTGAGTAAAATAGTGGAGCTGGGTTGATTGCCTTCATATTGTTTATACGTTGGTAAATCTTCCAGTTCATCTGCTGCCAAGGGTTGATTCCCAAAAGCCAACAGGCGCGACTGTGCTAAACAGTTGGATAAAGCCAAATGATGCTGCTCAGCCAAGGCCTCTGCACTTTCAGCATAGGTAAACTGATTAGCATTATAGCGTTTCACAGGGGCAATAAAGTCACAACTGACGGAGTGCGTGCCTTGATGCAGCAACTGATAAAAGGCATGCTGTGCATTGGGCCCAACCTCTCCCCACACAATTGGGCAAGTGGCTGAACTGACCTTTTCTCCATTGCGTTGAATCGATTTACCATTAGATTCCATTTCAAGCTGCTGCAAATAAGCTGCAAAATATTTGAGACGGCCATCATACGGTAAAACTGCATGGGTCTGGATATCGAGAAAATTGTTATTCCACACACCTAACAGACCCATCAAAACAGGAATATTCTGCTGAAATGGTGCGGATTGAAAATGCTGGTCAATCGCATAAGCACCTGCTAACAGTTGCTTAAATCCCTCAACGCCAATGGTCAGGGCAATTGGTAAACCAATACATGACCACAGTGAATAACGACCACCGACCCAATCCCATAACAACAGCTGTTTATCGGCAGCAATGCCCCACTCTGTCATCTTGTCAGGCTTAGTCGAAACCCCGATAAAATGATTTTGCAGAATCTTGTCATTATACCCCAATGCCTTTTCTAACCATTGACGCACGGTTTGTGCATTGGAAAGTGTATCAATGGTGCCAAATGATTTTGACGAGATAATAAATAAGGTTGTTTCAGGACGAAGTTGATGCAATAACTCAGATAGCTGGCTGCCATCCATGGTCGAAACAAAATGCACATCTAAAGCTTTTGTGGTCGCGACCTTAAAGTCGGAGAGTGCATGCGTCACCATGAGTGGGCCGAGATCAGAGCCGCCCACACCAATATTGACTACATCTTGAATCACCTCACCTGTCGCACCACGATACTGCCCTGCATGGATTTTATCCACCAAGGCATACATACGTTCTAGCTGCTGCTGTACCAGTTGATTGACTTCGGAAAAATCTGAACCCGATTGAGGTAAACGCAGAGCCCAATGCATCGCTGCACGATGTTCTGTATAGTTAATCTGCTCAGATGAAAACAGTGTTTTGATCCACCGTTTTAAATCTTGTGCCTGTGCTAAATCCACTAAGCTATTTAAAATAGTTTGATCAATACGATGCTTACTAAAGTCCAAAACAATTTGTTCATACTCAACCGAAAAACGTTTAAAGCGTGCAGAATCTGCTGCAAATAATGTATTTAGATGAACCTCTTTAAATTGCTGTTGTAAAGATATCAGGTTCTCCACTACGGAAGCCTGCTCTTTTACAGCAAAAGGCTGAATCTGCTCGATCATCTTTAACGTCCCACACCCATATATGCAAAACCTTGTGCTTTGACATAGTCAGGATCGTAAATATTGCGACCATCCAAAATTAAAGGATGCCTCATCAACTGTTCAAGCTGCTTAAATTCTGGACTCCAGTATTGTTTCCATGCAGTGAGTACACAAAGACCATGCACATTTTTTACCGCATCATACTGATTTTCACAAAGAATCAGATCGTCACGTTGACCATACATTAGCTTTATTTCATCTAAAGCTTGAGGATCATGCAGATAAACCGTTACGCCTTGTGCCCAGAGTGCTGCAAGCATTTGGTGAATAGGTGATTGCTGAATACTTGAGGTATTTTCTTTAAAAGAAGCACCCCAAATTGCAACAGATTTTCCCTGTAAATCCCCATGATAATAGTTCCAAAACTTACGGAACAAGATTTCTTTTTGTTGCTCATTAATTTCCCATACTTGTGCAAGCAATTGGCTTTTAACACCTGTATTTGCAACTGTATTAGAGAGTGTCAGAATATCATGAGAAAAATTTTCACCGCCAAAACCAGCACCAGGGGCTAAGTAAGCAGAACCAATACGGTTATCCGCAGCCATACCCTGACGTACTGATACAATATCAATCCCAAGTTTCTCAGCAACCACAGCCAAATCATTGATATAGCTGATCCGTGTTGCCAACATACCTGAGATACTGAGTTTGGTAAACTCAGCATCTAGAATCGGCATAAATAGATATTGCTGTGCCAAAGGAAAAAAAGGGCGCAGCAATTCTTTTATTTTGAGCTGAACATTAGTTTGAGTACATCCCACGATCAACTGCTTAGCTTGGGTCAGACTCTGTAACGCATTTCCCTCTTGGATGGTATCTGGTAAATAGACCCAGTCATCTTCAGAAAGGATTTGTTGAAAATGCTCAGTCCCATGTAAGCCAAAGGTGGATGCATTGATCATCAGTTTAGGATGAATAATCGGACGCTGTTTTATTGATGCTAACAGTTGAAAAACTTGTTGCTCTTGGGTTTGATTAAAACTAAATAAGTAAGCGTCAATGTCTAAAGGAATCTCTTCAAAATGACGATAATTTAGAAAACCGCTACTGAGTTGTTTTTCTAGTAAGTGACTGACATTTTCATCATGAAAAGAATATTGCTGACCATTTTCACTTGGGTTGAGGTGGGAACACCAATATACAAAATGTCCAGATTCAGACAATAATGCAGACATCACGCCTGCATATAATGTATTGCCAAAGATTGCAACTTTCATAACTACATGCCCTAAAACTATAGGGCTAATTCTTGGATTAAGCCCTTAAACTCTACGCCCAATTTTGGATGCTCGACACCATAGTGTAATACAGCTTTTAAATATCCAAGCTTACTACCACAATCAAAGGTTTGTCCCTTCATACGGTAGGCTTCCACAGTTTCTGATCGCTGCAATGCTGCAATCGCATCCGTGAGTTGGATTTCATTCCCTGCCCCACGGGGTGTATCTGCTAATAGACCCATAATCTGAGCGGGTAAAATATAACGTCCCACCACCGATAAATTTGAAGGAGCTGTACCGACAGCAGGCTTTTCAACAATTCCCTGCATCGTAATACTTTCACCTTCGTTCGGTGTAACTGCAACATCTACAATACCATATTGATCGACTAGATGATCAGGCACTGCTTCTACCATGATCTGTGCTGCTTGCGACTGTTCAAAACGCTGAATCATTAATGATAAATCATTATCACAGCTTTGGTTCTTCACCAGTACATCAGGCAATAACACCGCAAAGGCTTCATCGCCCACGATATCTTTCGCACACAATACCGCATGACCTAGTCCTAGGGGTTGTGGTTGGCGTACACTGACCACACTGACATGCTTCGGTAAAATATCAGTAATTTCTTTCAGCAGGTCAAATTTCTTTTTTTGTTCTAAAGTTGTTTCAAGCTCAAAGTTACGATCAAAATAGTTTTCAATTGAAGCTTTTGAGGAATGAGTGACCAAAATAATTTGTTCTATACCTGCCTCAACTGCCTCACGTACCACATACTCAATTGCGGGACGATCGACAACCGTCACCATTTCCTTTGGAATGGATTTACTTGCTGGTAAAAAACGGGTGCCTAAACCTGCGACGGGTAAAATTGCTTTTTTGATCATAAAACACTCTCTTAATTAACTCTTACTTCGCCGCTACGTTTATAGCCATCAACATAATATTCTAACTGACTTAAAGCCCAATCTACATCATGATCCACGGCAGTCATTTGATTGATTCGACTAAATACCAATTGAATTTCTTGTAACGGATAATGCTTTTCAAAAGAACGTAAAATACGAGTATGCTCGGTATAACCTGTGTTATCTTGATCGATGAGTAGTTCCTCGTAAAGTTTTTCTCCCGGACGTAAACCACTATAAGCGATTTCAATATCACCATCCGTTGTATTTGCTTCTCGAACTTTTAAACCACTTAAAGCGATCATTTGTCGTGCTAAATCCTGAATTCGAACAGGTTCCCCCATATCGAGTAAGAACACATCACCACCTGAACCTAATGCCCCAGCTTGAATGACTAACTGAGAAGCTTCAGGAATCGTCATAAAATAACGCGTTACATCAGGATGAGTCACCGTAATTGGGCCCCCTTTTGCAATCTGCTGTCTAAATAAAGGTACAACCGAACCAGAAGAACCCAATACATTTCCGAAACGTACGATACTGATCTGAGTATTTGGTTTCGTCTCAGCCACGGCTTGACAATAAAGCTCGGCCATCCGCTTCGATGCACCCATGACATTAGTCGGTCTGACTGCTTTATCAGTTGAAATCAGTACAAAGGTTTCCACGCCTTTTTTTACAGCGGCATTTAAACTATTTGCAGTTCCAATTGCATTATTTTTTAATCCAGCAATTGGATTACACTCAACCAATGGAACATGTTTATAAGCGGCGGCATGATAGACTGTCTGCACATGATATTGTTCGATGATACGTTCTAATTTTTGTTGATCTTGTACAGTTCCTAAAATGGGAACAATTTCGCAACTGGCAGTTTGCCTTAACTCTTTATCAATATCATATAATGCAAATTCAGTTAATTCATATAAAACCAGCATTTTAGGTTGATTTTTTATGATTTGTCGACAAAGCTCCGAACCAATCGATCCACCAGCACCTGTCACCATAACAATTTTATCTTGAATATTTTTAGCCAATAAATGGGCAATAGGTGGAACAGGATCTCGTCCTAAAAGGTCAATAATATCAACCTCACGGATATCTGAAACTCGAATATCACCATCAACAAGTTTAGTTAGCCCTGGCAGTTCTGTGACTTTAACAAATGCTGGTTCTAACTGTTGAATAATTTCACTTTTTCGTACACGCCCCACAGAAGGTAAAGCAAGTAAGATTTCATCTATCTTATATTTTTTAAAATTCCGCAGTGCTTTCGCAGTAGAATAAACTTTTAAGCCACCTACAATTTGATCTTGTAGTGAAACTTTATCATCAATAAAGAAAACTGGCGTATGGTCATCTGAGCGATGTAAAGCTGCTGCGATTTGCTGACCAGCATCACCTGCACCATAAATTGCAACCCTTTTACAACCACCATGAGTGTGCAAGGTCGCTTTCACAATAAAACGAATAAATGCTCGACTGCACCATATCCATGCAAACATCATAAAGCCGAACATAAATGGAATCGACATCGGGATATATGCATGACTAAATGCATTAATTCCATACAGTATTATCATCATACTGCATACAGCAAATGCCAGTTTGACAATAAAGACTTCATCAAATGTTCGAACAATAAAATGATAAACGCCTGTCAACAATAAGCTAATAATTGAAAAAAATGTGATTAAAATTACACCGTGGTTAAGTCCAGGTACAACTTCTGCCCCTAAATCAAATAAGCGAATGACATAACACAACCATAAAATCACAGGAAATGCGAATAAGTCTAAAAATACCAATAGAGCTTGTTTAGCTAGCCTTGGTGCTGATGCAAGCTGATAAATAATCTTTTTCACAATAATCTTCTAATTATCCCACTAAGCATGCGCACGTTATACGCAATTCTTCCACAAGCTGAAATGACGATCTTGCATTAATAATACAACGATAAAGCAAAAAGCTAATTTATGATTACCTGCTTTAAGCTCTATCGCCTATTCTCTCATCAATGATCTAAAACTTTCTTTAGTTTTTCAATCACATCAACAGTTTTCTTAATATTATCTTCGCTCAGTGTTGGATGTACTAAAAACATGAGACTAGTTTCACCAAGCTGCTGGGCATTTTTTAAACGTTCTTCCGGTCGCCAATTCGTATTATCAAAAGCATGCTCTAAATACACTTCAGAACATGAACCACTATAACATGGTACACCTTCTGCATTGATAAATTGCATGATTCGGTCACGAGACCAACCACTTGGTAACGCATTTATATTGACTTGCACATAACATTTATATTGTGCATGTAGATAATCATCTGTTGGTCGATTTACAGTAAAATAAATAGAATTAGCAAATGCTTTTAATATTTTATCTGCATTTTCTATCCTATTTTTCGTCCAATCTGGCATATAAGTTAATTGAATGCGACCAATAACAGCTTGCATTTCCATCATACGCCAGTTTGTTCCAAAAGAATCGTGTAACCAACGAAATCCTGGTGGATGTTGTTTATTGTAGACACTATCGTAGCTTTTGCCATGATCTTTATAAGACCACATTTTTTTCCACAGGCTCTCATCGTTAGTGGTAACCATTCCACCTTCGCCACCCGTAGTCATAATTTTATCTTGGCAAAATGACCACGCAGCAATGTGACCGACAGAACCTGCAGGCTTACCTTTATATTTAGCACCATGCGCTTGAGCACAATCTTCTATGACATATAAACCCTTTTCAGCTGCTAACTGCATAATTGGATCCATATCGCACATCCAGCCAGCCAAATGAACACAAATGATCGCTTTCGTATTTGGTGTTAATACAGCCTCTATTGTTCGTCTTGAAATATTTTGTGAATCTAACTCAACATCAGCAAAAATTGGATTCGCTCCAGCTGTAACAATCGAACTTGCTGAAGCTAAGAAAGTACGTGAAGTTACAATCACATCATCGCCAGTACCAATTTGTAATGCTTTCAGTGCCACATCAAGTGCAACAGTCCCATTTGCTAGAGCAACGGCATATTTTGTACCAGAAAACGATGCAAATTCCTTTTCAAATTCACGGCATTCTTGCCCTGTCCAATAATTTACTTTATTCGAAAGCAATATATTTTTAACTGCATCTGCTTCTTTCTCTGTAAAGCTTGGCCATGGTTCAAATGCTGTGTTTAACATACTCTCATCCCTTTATATTGCTGATAAAATTTATTTTTTCTCTAAAATTCGTGCAGGATTTCCAACAACTGTGACACCAGCTGGAATACTCTTTGTAACGACTGCGCCCATACCAATCACCGCACCTTTTCCAATTACTAAAGGCTTGTCTGGTGTACCTTGCTTAATTATTGCACCAGTACCGATATAAGCATGGTCTTCGATATGAATGTTCCCATTGCATTTAACACCTGGTGCAAAAGTCACATAGTCGCCAATCACACAGTCATGAGCAACATAGCTATAAATATTGGCATGAAAAAATTTTCCAATTTTAATATTTGAAGTCAGACAGGTAAATGGACAAAGTAAACTACCTTCACCAATTTCAACCTCATCCAACACAACCGTATTTGATGCTTGAATTGATAAGTGTTGGATATTATCTTGGTTTAACTGAGTAACTAATTTTTCACGGACACTGCTATTCGCAATTGCGATTGTAACAAGCTTATTTGATACTGGCTGTTTAATAAAATCTGTATAAGTTAGAACTGAGTATCCATTTAAATGAGTTCCGGCCTTTCCATCATCAATAAAAATAAAGTTTTCTTTAGCTAATATTGGAAATTGCTGGCGAACCAAAGGCATGACTTCCTTACCAAAACCACTCGCACCATATACACCGATTAGCATTGTCATTAACCTACTCCTTCTCACTTGAACCTGTGAATTTGCTCATTGTTGCTTCACCAGCTTCATTAATATCATCCTTAGCAATCACCTTTTTGACGGTTTTAAGCATAATTTTGAAGTCTAAACAAACTGATTGATTTTCTACATACCAAGTATCAAGTTTGAATTTCTCATCCCAGCCAATTGCATTACGACCATTAACTTGGGCATGACCAGTCATACCAGGACGAACGTTATGTCGTTTCGCTTGTTCATTATTATAAAGTGGTAAATATTCCATGAGTAATGGACGAGGCCCTACAATACTCATATCACCTTTGATGACATTCCATAACTCAGGCATTTCATCCAGACTTGTTGAACGTAACATTTTTCCAAAAGGGGTTAAACGTTCGTGATCAGGTAATGGATTCCCTTGTATATCAACTGCATCTTTCATCGTCCTAAATTTAATCATTTCAAAAGGTATCCCATTTAACCCTGGACGTACCTGACGGAAAAGAACTGGAGATCCTAGATTTTTTTTCACTTTATAAGCTACAAAAATATATAAAGGCGATAGAATTACCAATGCAATTGATGCAATCACAATATCAAATAAACGTTTAAGCATTTATAGTCCCAAAATATTCATCAATTTTTGATTAACTTTATCAGCGTCAAATTTTTCTATGGCAATCTTATAACTAGCATCTCCCATAGTTCTAACCTGATCTGGATGTTCTAAAAAATATATCATTTTTTTTGCCAATTCTTCGGCATTCCACTTTGGAACAATAAAACCATTCAAACCATTAACGACAGTTTCCCTGCATCCTGGGACATCTGTAGTGATAATTGCTCGACCAATTGCCATTGCTTCCTGGGTACTTCTAGGGACACCCTCACGATAAGACGGCAGAACAAAAACATCACTATTGGCAATCCATTCCTGAATGTTATCAACATGACCAGGGTATTCTATAATTCCCGTTTCTATTAAATCTAGTAACTCAGTCTCAGATAAAGCCCCTAAATTACTCTTATCAATCGCCCCTAGTACAGTGAATTGACTATCTGGATATTCTTTTTTTACAAGCTTTGCTGCTGCTACAAATTCATGTATACCTTTTTCTTTCAGCAACCTACCGATAAATAAGAATCGCATTTTTTGTACATTTATCGTAGCAGCAGGTCGATAAGGATATTCGTTCAAATTTAATCCGATTCCACCTAAGATACTTACACTTTTTATTGTTAAAGAATATTTTTTTACTAAATCTATAGGATCATCAGGGTTTAAAAAAATTAACGTATCTAAATAGGGAAATGTGATTCTATATAAGAAGATCTGAATATTCCGTATTAACTTAGCCTTAGAAGATATTCCATTAGGCTGATCAGTAAATGTATATCCTAAACCTTCTAACATACCAATTCGACGAGGCACTGCTGCCAATTTAGCAGCTAAAGTTCCAAAAATAACAGGTTTACTAAAGTATGAGAAAACGATATCGGGTTTAATTTCACGAATTTTATGGGAAAGCTTATAAGTTGCTATTAAATCTAATAAAGGATTCAATCCTCCACGATTTAATTCATAAATTACAGGAATTGCGCCTAAAGAGCTTATTTTTTCTAAATCAGTATCTTTATACTCTGAAATAAAAGCATAGATCACGTACCCTTTATAACGTAAAGATTTAATCAAATCTGCACGAAAACCATAAAAGCTTGATGCAATTGTACCAATAATAACAATTTTCTTAGTCATGAGATTCACAGGAATAGTTTAATCTTTCCAATTGATTAATTAAATCATCAACCAAATTAACTTTATTAATAAAACTCTCAGAACAATTAAACACATGCTCTCTAGAAGAAACTCTTACATCTTTACTGAATTCTAAAATAGAGTCAAAATCAGGAGCTCCATTCTTATAATAAGAAAAGTCCTCAGGAAAAATATCCCTATGCCCAGAATATACAGGAAGACCTAAACTAAGATATTCTCTAACTTTTAGTGTACAAGCCTCATGCATACCTTTTCGATATAAAGCAAAAGAGGATAAACCAACCCAACATTTTTGTGCTAGGTCATTAATTTCTTTTGTAGTAAGTTGACCATGAAAAATAACACGATTATCGTTTATAGCTAGTTCTTTATCAGCTTGCTCTACATTACCAACCACATGAAGAATAAATTTCTCATCTGTATTTTTCAAGTTAACTAATAGGAGGTCCAATCCATGCCATTCGAAAAAGTAACTTGCCACAAATAAAATTTCTGGAATATCTGATCTATTATCATTAAAAAGTTTTGATTCTAGAAATACACCATTAGGATAAACTAATGTTTTTTCTTTTTTCTTTATAATGCGCGTTTGCTCAAATTCAACAATCTCTTGAGTCACACCAATTATACCAGCTGCTCTTGATATACAAGCTCTTCCTAGCAAACTATCAGCTTGCCCACGACACTTTCCCAAAACGCCCAGACTATTTAGTTCCGGTAATTCAAGAGTATGATGTACTAAATAAGTTGGTATTAAGACCTTATGTAAAAATGCTAATAAAAAGGGGTCATGCACACTATATCTTAAAAGAATTATATCGTAATTTAAACTTTCATTTAAAAGCCAATTGTAAAACTCTTTTCTTATCTTAAACCATGCATATGCCTTTTTAATAAATCCTGTCGATTTAGACATACGGCTAGGAAAAACCACCTCATGATTAGGATAAGTATTCTGAGGGCAGAAAATTTTAACTGTTAAATCTTTACCCAACATATTAGCTGCTTTTTTCTCCCAGCACATTTGTTGATATATACCAGAAGAATATGAAAGCATTATAGCACAATGTAGAATTTTCATTTACCACTCAACATACTTAATTAATCGGGTTTAACTTTGATTGTTTAATGAATTTAAACATCAAAATAGATACAGCAAATAGTATAAAAAGATCTTTCCTAAACTCCCAATTCAATGTTAACAATGCTCCCAATAAGCTTATTAACGCAATAAAAATAAAAATGGCATTAAAATTCTTTGTCTTTATTATTGAAATAATAATGATTATATAATGATAAAAAATAAAAGTAGACCACAAAAGCAAACCCAAAAAACCGCCTTCAAAATAATTAGAAATAAAGGTATTATGAGCATTCATACCAATTAATGGAACTGTTGTACCAAAGCCATGACCTATTAAAAAATTAAATCCATCAACTTTATCTATAATTAATCTCCAAATAAGAAATCTATCTTCATCTTGCATATCAACACCTGACATAGCTCTATTTAAAGAATCAATTGGGATATACTCAAATAAAACATCACTAAAGATGAATAAGAAAACTGGAAACATAAATAATATTATTGGTTTTCTAACGCCAACAAGTAACAAAATTAGAAATAAACCTAAAACAAATACACCTAAAGATGCCCTTGAGCCCGTAGACAAAATGAAGAATGAGAATAAAAATATTATTGGAACTGCAAAAATAAATTTTATTTTTTTAGTAAAAATCAATAAATAAATAAAAATTACCGCAAGATTTAGAATAATACCAAAATTATTGGGATCAAACCCATCAGCTGAAAATCGACCAGTCCACTCATTATAACTTTGATTATAAAT
>NZ_LBMZ01000101.1:0-59527 GCF_001005525.1 Acinetobacter sp. AG1
CTTATCCGCGATTCGGGTTAATTTAAAGTTTTAAAATATTATTCATTCAATGAATGACGAACTTTAAAATTACACTTTTATTATTCAATATTATCACCATCAATAATGTGGTGGTTTATTACTCATTGGATCAAAAGGCGCAATCCCTTCCGATAAATCAGAAGATTCAACTCGACGATATAAAAGTTGCATTTGTTTTTTTAAAATTGCAATTTCTTGAGTCTGAATTGCGAGCTGTTGATTTAATTGTTCAACTAAATCGTCTAAAAATGCAATTCGGACTTGCAAATCTTCAATGGGTGCGGACAATGACGCGTGATCATCAAATTTTTGTGGTTTAGTCATTTCAGACCTCATCTGAACTCTTAGGAAACATTATGGCCTACATTACTTTAAGGGATGTCCATCTCGCATTTGGCGGACCTGCCCTACTCGACGGCGCGAACTTTAACCTAGAACGTGGCGAACGAGTCTGTTTAATTGGTCGTAATGGCGAAGGCAAGTCTACTTTATTAAAACTGATTGAGGGAAGTTTATTACCTGATACAGGTGAAGTTTCGATTCAAAATGGTTTAACTGTTTCAATGTTAGCCCAAGACGTGCCTATGGATTCAGGCAAAGTGGCCGATATTGTTGCTGATGGCGCAGGTGAAGCTGCAACCGTACTCAAAGACTACCATGAAGCAAGTGATGCCTGTGTATTAGGCGATATGGAAGCTTGCGATCGTATGGGCATGTTGCAGCATAAACTCGATCAGCTCGATGGTTGGGCACTTGAAAACAAAGTAAATACGATTTTAGGTAAAATGGGGCTAGATCCAAATGCAGATTTAGCAGATCTATCAGGTGGACGTAAGCGTCGTGTGCTCTTGGCACGTGCCCTACTTACCCAACCTGATGTGTTATTACTGGACGAACCGACAAACCATTTAGATGTAGAAAGTATCGAATGGTTAGAAAAGTTCTTACTTGATCAAAATAATCTAACTCTTTTATTTATTTCACATGACCGTTCATTTGTAGATAGCATTGCAACACGTATTGTTGAACTCGATCGAGGTGTTTTACGTGCCTATGAAGGCAATTATTCACGCTATTTAGAGCTCAAAGCTCAGCAAATGGAAGCTGAAGAAAAACAAAATGCTTTATTTGATAAAAAATTAGCTGAAGAAGAAGCGTGGATTCGTCAAGGCATCAAAGCACGCCGTACCCGTAATGAAGGCCGTGTCCGTGCCTTAAAAGACTTACGTGAACAATCTAAAGCACGTCGTTCACAGCAAGGCAAGGTCAGTATGGCGACACAAGAAGCTCATCGTTCTGGTAAGTTAGTGTTTGAGATTGAAAATCTAAGCGTCAGTTATGGTGAGCAACCGTTAATCAAAGACTTCTCAGCGATCGTATTACGTGGTGATCGTATCGGTTTAGTCGGCGATAATGGTGTGGGTAAAACCACCCTGATCAAAGCGATTTTAGGTGAAATCGAACATAGCGGTGCGGTGAAAACCGGTACTCAACTGGAAGTGGCTTATTTTGACCAACTGCGTAATGCACTTGATCTTGAAAAAACCGTGATGGCCAACGTGTCTGAAGGTTCTGATTTTGTCGATGTGAATGGTAACCGCCGTCATATCTATAGCTATTTACAAGATTTTTTATTCTCACCAGAACGTGCCCGTACGCCAGTCAAAGCACTGTCTGGTGGTGAGAGAAACCGTATCCTATTAGCAAAACTGTTACTCAAGCCATCAAACTTGATCGTGATGGATGAGCCTACTAATGACTTGGATATGGTGACACTTGAGTTGCTTGAAGAAATGCTGTCTGACTACAAAGGCACTTTGTTACTGATCTCGCATGACCGTGCTTTCATGGACAATGTTGTGACTTCGACTTGGGTATTCGATGGTAAGGGCAATATTGATGAGTACATTGGTGGCTATCAAGATTACTTGGAACAACGCCCTGACCAAAAAGTGGTTGATCAGAAAAGTGATGTGAAAAAAGCACAAGCCAAAGCCGAAGCAGCGGCTGCCGCAGCATCAGTACCGAAGAAGGTCAAGCTGAGTTATAAAGATCAGCGTGAGTTAGAACAACTCCCTGCTGAGATGGAAAAGCTAGAAAAAGAACAAGCCGAACTTTCAGCAAAACTTGCAGATGGTTCTTGGTTTGTCTCTGACGCTAATACTGCAACTTTAGCGAGTCAACGTTTAGCAGAAATTGAAGAATCTTTGCTTGAGAAATTGGAACGTTGGGACATCTTAGAAAATATGTCGAAAGGCAATTAATCAGATGATGAGCATCTATCATTATGTGGATAGATGCTCTATTAAAATCCAATGAATGCTTAGATTTCAAAATCATCTTTTAATGACTGATAAATATTAAAATTTTCATCATCAAAACAAACAAAAATTACTTCTTGGACTGACTGACTTTGTTTTAACTCGTCATTAATCACTTTAAATGCGATTTGAGCAGCAAGCCGTTTAGGAAACCGATAAATTCCTGTTGAAATATTTGGAAAGGTAATTGTTTTTAAACCCAGATGATCAGCGAGTTTAAAACTATTACGATAAGCATTTTCTAATAAAATTGGTTCGTTTTTCTCACCATTTAACCATGTTGGTCCAACAGTATGGATCACATATTTTGCTGGTAGATTTCCTGCGGTGGTTATCACCGCTTCACCTACTGCACAACCACCCTGTTTGGCACGGATTTTTTGGCACTCTGCCAAAATCGCGGCTCCCCCGCGACGATGAATTGCACCATCCACCCCACCTCCACCTAAAAGCGAGGTATTTGCTGCATTGATGATAGCTTCCACTGCGATTTGAGTAATATCTCCCTTACGTATGCTTATCTGTTTCAACATGGTCTCCTGATCAAAATATTTATTTATCTATACACAAAAAGGCTGTGCTTTATCTTTTAGATTTAAAGTCGTAAAACCGACTTCATGTTACACTGCTTCAAAATTCAATATCATTCATATTTCTAGTTTATGAGCCAACAATCGTCTTATATTCCTGGTGAGTTTCAATGGGAATTTTTACTCCCTAAGTATTGGAAAATCTGGATCGCCATCACTTTTCTCATGCTCTTAGCAATCTTACCTTGGGCAATTCAATGGCGCTTGGCACATGGTTTAGCCTCATTATGCTGGCACTTGCTCAAATCACGTCGAAAAACCACAATCAGAAATTTGGAAGTTTGCTTCCCTGAATGGTCTCCTGTTGAGGTTGAAGCACAAGCAAAACAAGTGTTTGTCGACATGATGTTGGGGGTATTTGAAACATTAAATGCTTGGTATTGTCCAAATTGGTTTAAAGGACGCCATAGTATTGAAGGTCTAGAGCACATCAACTCAGCCAAAGCACAAGGCAAAGGTATCTTATTGCTAGGTACACACAGTACTTTATTGGATGCCGGTGGTTATATTTGTGCTCAATATTTTGAGCCTGATGTGGTCTATCGTCCTCAGAATAATCCGATGTTGGATATGCTGATTTATCGTTGTCGCGCAACCATTTATCAACAGCAAATTGATCATGATGATATGCGTGGCTTGGTTCGTCGCTTAAAAGATGGCGGTGCGATTTGGTATAGTCCAGACCAAGATTTTGGCTTAAAACAAGGTGTCATGGCGCCTTTTTTTGGTGTTCCTGCTGCAACTGTTACTGCACATCGTCGTCTATTAAAAATCTCCAAATCTGTTGCAATCCCGCTTTATTTTTATCGTTATGGCGATGTTCGTAATCCACAATACAAAGTTCTGATTGAGCCTATTGTTGAAAATATGCCGAGTGAAAATGAACTCGATGATGCAATTCGGGTGAATAGAATCATTGAAGCTCAATTGCGTATCGCACCAACTCAATGGATGTGGTTTCACCGTAGATTCAAAACCCGAGCAGAAGGTTACGAGAAAATTTATTAATATTTAGAGAAGATTAAAACCCGAGTTTCGCATCCTGCAAAACTCGGGCAAATGAGGTTGTGCTTTCACGTCATTTTTATTATCTTGCTTCCATCGCATGCATCATATCCTTGATGCGTTTTCCATCTCAGCGTCGCTATCCTTAATCGGAAATCCTTTCCTGCGTCCTTGTGCTGATGTATTTAGAATAAACCTTTTGATCAAACTCGACTATTCGCCGTAGACTTAAATCAATGTACGATATTGCTTACATCACGATATTTGCCATTTCATTCTATTGAGTCACTTATAAGGCTGAGCCAATTCATCTACAACTTGTTTGTGCTCTTGTTCTGCTTTTTCTATACCATCCCGAATCGCCTCTTCAGCCTCTTGTTCATCTTCAGCGCTTTGTTCTAGTTCTTTCTGCTGTTGCTCAAAAATACGACCCGTCTGTAAAACGACATAAATTGGAAAATGATCAGAACCTATATGAGATAAACGTTTCATTTCCACTAAGCCAAAGTCAGTACTATGAAAGATATGGTCTAAAGACCAACGTAAAAGCCGATAATCTGCGTGGAAAGTATTCATGAAATAGCGACCTACCCGTGGATCTAGCAAACCACTGATTCGTTGAAATAATCGCGTGGTGCGTGACCATGCCACATCATTAAGATCCCCCATGACAATACAACTTTCATCCAAATCTTTTATTCGATCGCCAATAATTAAAAGCTCAGCATCTCTTAAAGTTGAATCTTTGGCTTCAGTTGGGCTTGGTGGTTTAGGGTGCAAACAATATAACTGTACTTGGATACCTGAACGTAATGTTACCGAGGCGTGAATAGATGGAATTTCATCGCTTAAAATAAATTTAATTTCAGAATCATCTAAACATAAACGGCTATACAAATGCATGCCATATAAATTATCCAATGGCACTGCAACACGATAAGGATATTGTTTTTCTATAGACTGTAATGCATCTTGCCAATTCTGATCGGACTCTAATGTCAGTATTAGATCTGGTTGTAAATCATCAATATGTTTCAATAATAAATCATATTGATGATTAGGTGTAAGTACATTAGCAACCAACAAAGAAATTTGCTGTTCTGGATTTAATTGCTCTTGTTTCACCTGCTGAACTTGTTTACGCCATATTGGCGTGTAAGGCAAAACCATTTTTAATTGGAATGCGACCGCTGCGATAAGCCCCAAAAGCAGTACTTCTCGCGTTAAAGTCCATTCTGTTTGCATAAATAGCAAACCCAATAGGGCGATTATTCCTATTGCCAATATTTGCAAACGAGGAAAATCTGCACCGCGAAACCACCATTCATCACGAGGAATCAAGGACCATAGGCTCAGCCAAATAACCAGTACCGCACAAAATTCGATCCATATCATGTTAATTGTACTCTTAGGGTTATCTTGGATTTTTTAAAGAAGTTATAGCTTTATCAATTTTTTATCTAATACAAACAAGTTATTCCACTCAATAAAATTATCGTTTTATTTACGTAAAGCTTGCAGTTGTGGTCGCTTTTGATACACTCAAACCCCTTTAAAGTTTTTTACATACCGAGGCACAATGACATGAAAGTAGGTCTGGTCGGTTGGCGTGGGATGGTTGGTTCTGTCCTCATGCAACGTATGGTTGAAGAGAATGATTTTGCTCACATTGAGCCATTCTATTTTTCTACCAGTAATGCAGGTGGCGAAGCACCTTCATTTGGTGGTAAGACTGCACCAGCACTTATGGATGCGTCCGACATTAACAGTCTGAAGCAAATGGATGTCATTTTAACCTGTCAAGGTGGTGATTATACATCTGAAATTTTCCCTAAGCTGAAAGCTGAAGGTTGGGATGGTTACTGGATTGATGCTGCCTCTACACTACGTATGGCAGATGATGCAATCATCGTACTTGATCCAGTCAATTTAAACGTGATTAAAGATGGTTTAGTCAACGGCACTAAAACTTTCGTTGGCGGTAACTGTACCGTTTCTTTAATGTTGATGGGTTTAGGCTCTCTGTTCCAAAATAATTTAGTGGAATGGGCAACTTCGATGACTTATCAAGCAGCTTCTGGTGCGGGCGCGCAAAACATGCGTGAATTGATCACTGGAATGGGCTATTTATATAACAATACTAAAACGTTATTGGATGATCCAAAATCTGCAATTCTTGATATTGACCGTCAAATTGCCGAGTTGCAACGTGGCGAAGGTTTTCCAAAGTCTAACTTTGGTGTGCCATTAGCAGGTTCATTGATCCCATATATCGATAAACAGCTTGAAAGTGGTCAATCAAAAGAGGAATGGAAAGGTCAAGTTGAAACTAACAAGATCTTAGGCAATCAACAGATTGTTCCAATTGATGGTCATTGTGTTCGTATTGGTGCAATGCGTTGTCACTCTCAAGCCATTACTTTGAAGTTGAAAAAAGATGTTGCGCTTGATGAAATCGAAGATATGATTCGTCAATCAAGCCAATGGGCGAAAGTGGTTCCAAATACCCGTGAAGCCTCTATGACTGACCTTACTCCTGTTGCTGTAACTGGTACTTTAACAGTTCCAGTTGGTCGTTTACGTAAGCTCAATATGGGTAAAGAGTATTTAGGCGCATTCACTGTGGGTGACCAATTACTTTGGGGTGCTGCTGAACCTTTACGCCGTATGCTTCGTATTTTGGTTGAATACAAGAACGCTTAAGCAAAAACATTTAAAAAACAAAAGCCGATCACATTTGATCGGCTTTTGTTTTTTATCAAACATGAATATTTTACAATTCATTTACATCACGGTAATGTATACTTTTGAATTGACTAAAACATCACTTTTTCATGGATCGAGATGACTGTTTATAACAAATTAAAAGTTGCCATTTTAGCCATCATTTCTTCGCAACACCTTTATGCGATTACACTCGATCCATTGCAAATCCAATCTGCACCTGGTGAATTACTCTACGCAGAAATGAGTTTTCATCAAGCCGATCCTACCGCAAAATTAGATGTAGGCTTAGCAACACCTGAAGATCTTTTAATGATGGGCGCTGCTCATCAGCCTCCGAGTGGCCTAAATTTTTATACACGTCGTAATTCACAAGGTGAAGGGGTGATTGTTATTACCTCTACACGTCCAATGACAGACAGTGAACTTAATATTATTCTTAAAATACAAGAAAGTGGTGCAGCACATTTAAAGCATATTAAGCAGCCTATAGGACAAAGTTCGAGAGCGATATCCGCTAAAGCAGCTGCAAATGAAAAAACGCTTTCACCTAAATATATTGTCAGTGAAAAAGATATTGCACTCAATTTGCCCGAAAGCACTCGCTTCAGTTCACCAATTGCAACAAATGCAAAAGAGCTTAATTTAAAGCAAGAAAATTTATTAAATGTTTCCTCAGCTTTACCACCAGTATTAAATAGCTCACAATCAAAGCAAAGCTCTCCAATAGCAATATCCGTTGTTACAACGCCGATGTCGAGCCAGAATCAGGACACTGTAACTGCAAAAATTAGCCCTAAAATCGAAACAAATAATATAAATACGACTGCACCAGTAAAAATTGAATCAAATCCAACTCCTACCATAACTAAAAAGCCTATTGTTCAAGTCTCAGCTCAGCCAGTTCAAACTGCGAGTCAACCACCAACACCAATCGAAAAAGAATCAAAACCACTTGACACAAAACCAGTTGAACCACAAGAAAAAATTAAAAAACAACAACCTACGCAAAATACACAACAAGTTAAAAAGAAAGCACCAGCCACAAATAGCAACTCCATGACTGCATCTAATAACTCAGCTCAACAGCATGTCGTGCAGCGTAACGAATCTTTATGGAGTATTGCGCAACAAATCGCATCACAAACACAACAGCCTGTTGCTAAAGTTATGAATCAGATCAAAGCACAGAATGAGCATGCTTTTATTGGTGGCAACGCAAATCGTTTAAGACAAGGGTCTCGTTTAAATTTCAATCTAAATACAACACCATCTCGTCAAAATACAGCTATAAACCAAATAGCAGCACAGACAACGCATCCTCGATCAGGTCAAGCCAAATATCGCCTGCAGCAAGCTGAAATGTCACTGATCGCTGAAAGTAACCAAGATTCAAGCAATGGAAGTGCGAAAAAAGACACATTACAGCAAAAAACCAGTGCAGATTTATCATTAAAAGTTATGACAGCACGAGAAAAAACCGTTACATTACAAAGAAACGTAACACAGTTAGAATTGGCATTACGTAACAAGGAACAACGTATTCAGCTATTAAATGCTCGGCTTGCAGAGTTACAAGATCAGTTGAAAGTGCAGCAGGAAACTAAAAAGCCAACACGCTAGGTTACGAGAAGATTCTCATAAATTTGCAACAAAGCGGCTCTATCTTTAAGGGGTATAGATCATGTCAACTATAATAATTGTACTGCTAATCGTCGTATTAGTTGTTGCAATCGTTTTAAAAAAACGCAGTGACAACCAAACTACTGCAACATCTAAAAAAGGTGCTACAGCAAAATCAGCGAAGAAAGCAGCTACAACTAAAACTTCACGTACGACATTAGCACGTGAAGAACAAGAATCTGTTCCAGCCGCCGCAACCGCGATTCCAGAGTCTTTACGCCAGAAAATTGAACAGCAAATTCAAAGCGGCAATTATCAAAGCGCAGAAGCACAAATCAATCAGATTTTAAAACAAGATAACTCCCAACATGAGTTATATTTATTTCTCCTTGATATTCACTTAGCTCAAAAAGATGATTTTGCAATTGATCAATTGATCAAACATATTCATGCTTTGAAACTTGATGATATTGCTCAAGCTGCTGAAGCAAAACAACGTGAATACGAAAAAAATAAACAACCTGATGCAATTGAGTTCAGTTCAAGCTCAAGCCATTTCCAGCAAACCAGTACATCAGATAGTTTAGCAAAAGAGCAAAACAACGCAGATTTTGACGCTTTAGCCGCATCAAAAACGTCACAATCATTTGATGACTTACAATCTGGATATGTTGCACCAGCAGAAGAAGCTAAACCAGTTGAACAAGTCCCAGAAGTTCAGCCATTAGATTTTAATTTTTCCTTTGAGAAAAAGGAAACAACTGAAGCTGCGCCAACAATCGAGCAACAAGAGAATAAAGAGCCTGCTCCTTTAGAATTCTCATTCAATTTAGATGCTGCACCTGCAACCACTCCTGTAGTTGAAGAAGCAAAACCTGAATTAGATTTCAATTTTTCAAACTTAGAAGTTACAGAACAAAAAACTGAAGCAGCACCAACGTTAGATTTTAGTTTTGAACCGACAGAAAACAAGCAAGTTGAAGTTACAGAAATAGTTACGGAATCAGTTGTTGAACTTGAACCTGTTCAAACCACGCCTCAAACTACATCTGTTGCAATCAATGACCCTCTTGTACAATCATTTCCTGATTTACAAAAACTTGATGAAGCACAGCTCAATCTAGAACTTGCTGAGCAATATATTGAATTGGGCGCTTATGATTCTGCACGTGAATTATTAAAAAATAGCCCATCATTTAATGCAGAGCAACAACAACATTCACAAAGTTTACTGAATAAAATAGCTTCCTGAATTTGATCGGTCTAATATAAGCAGTCTCTCAGACTGCTTTTTTTATGATGAAAAAAATCGCTTTAATTTATATGGGTGGCACGTTTGGTTGCGTTGGCGAACCATTGATGCCGATGCCAGAACAGGATTTTTTACCTTTACTTGCTAAGATCATTCCACCTCATTTACAGGTCGAATGCTTCGCTGCACCAAGTATCAAAGACAGTAGTGCCTGCACCGCAACGGATTGGCTAAAGTTAGTACAACAAATCCAGCAATTGCAACTCAATAGTTTTCAACATTTTGTCATTATTCATGGGACAGACACATTAAGTTACGCTGCAGCAACACTTGCTCGTTTCTTGGGACATTCTTGTCATGCCATTATTACAGGTAGCCAATACCCATTATTGAATGTTGAAGGCAATGATACCCGTGAATTTACAGATGCCAAAGGCAACCTATATTTAGCATTAGAGCAAGTTCTCTCTTTGCCAACTGGTGTTTATCTGGCGTTCCATGAACAAGTTTTTCACGCACAAACGACCTTAAAAGCACATACCACTGAATTGGATGCTTTTGTCGGTGTTAAAGCAGATCAAAGTTGTCAAACCACAGCAGATTCTCTTGTTGTTCAAAATGAATATATTCAGCAAGCAACTGAACTCAGCATTTTAAATTTAATGTTGCAACCGATTGCAAAAGAACAACTCATACTACAATTAAAAAATATTCTGCTTAACCCACCAAATTTCTTGATTCTACAAGGATTTGGCACGGGAAATATTGCAGTAAATGACGAAATTCTGATGCTGTTTGAGCAACTGTATCAAAAAAAATGTCTGCCTATTATCAGCACCCAAGTGACCTTTGGGCAACTAGATCAACGTTATGCCGTCAGTTCATGGATTCAATCTGCCAAAGTTTTAATCAATGATTGCCATAGCCATGCTGATTTATATGCAAAAGTCTTGCAAATCTATTTAAAATATCCGAGCCACGAACAATGGTTCGCGAATTGGCATCAGCATTAATATTTGAGGTTAAAACATGCAACGTTATGCAATCGGTATTGAATTTTGTGGCACGCAATACCGTGGTTGGCAAACCCAGCAGGCTGGCGTTGTAACTGTTCAGGAAACCATCGAGAAAGTGCTGAGCCGTATTGCTAATGAGCCCATTATTTTGCATGGTGCTGGACGAACTGATGCAGGTGTACATGCAACTAATATGGTAGCTCATTTCGACACCGAAGCCATTCGACCAGAACAAGGTTGGATTCGTGGTGCCAATAGTCAACTTCCAAAAGATATTTCAATTCAATGGATTAAATGCATGGATGAGAACTTCCATGCACGGTTTAAAGCGATTGCACGACGTTATCGCTACATAGTGTATAACGCTCCGACTCGTCCTGCCTTGTTACATAAACAGGTCACCCACCTTTATCAGACGCTTGACGTACAAAAGATGATTACTGCGGCAGCAAAATTTGAGGGAACGCATAACTTCGAGACCTTCCGAGCTGCTGCCTGTCAATCCAATCAACCCATACGTCATGTAAAACACTGCCGTCTATTTGAGCATGGACGCTATTTAGTATTAGATATTCAAGCCGATGGATTTTTACATCATATGGTACGGAATATCATGGGATGTTTACTAGAAATCGGACAAGGTATGTACGAGATTGATCATATCGATACCATGTTTGCCGCAGAAGACCGTACGGCTGCAGGCATCACCGCCCCACCTGATGGTTTATATTTTATTCAGTCCTATTATCCTGATGAGTTTGATTTACCACAGCTGCCTTTAGGTCCCCAATGGTTAAATCTGCCTGAATAAAAAAAGCCTTATCGGGAGATAAGGCTTTTTTCTTAGAAAAATTAACGCTGTTTACGCTTACGATATTCGACAGGGGTTTCATTCGTCCAACGCTTAAATGCACGATAGAACGTACTTGGTTCAGAAAAACCCGTTAAATACACAATTCTTTCTACACTTTCATTGGTATTCGCCAATAATTTCTTCGCTAGACGGCAACGATAATCTGAAAGGATTTGCTGGAAGCTCGTATTCGCCTCGCTAAGCTGTGTTCTTAAGCGTCGTGGCGTGATGCTTAATTGAGCGGCAACTGTTTCCAAAGTAGTTTCACCACTTTCTAAAGTTGAACCAATCGCGCGGCGAACTTCACCAACCAAATCATACCGTGCAAGCTCTTGTAATTTCTCAATCGCTAGTTGTTCATGTAATTGTAGTAGTTCTGGTTCAGCTTGCCACAATGGGTAATCAAGCACTGCCACATCAAAATAAAGACGTGTCGCTTTTTGTCCTAAGCTAACAGGGCAACCATACACTCGGAAATATTCATCATCATCAGCACCATCACTAAAATTAAAGTCGATGTAAATTGGCTGAAACTGACCTTCAGTAATAAATTTAAAGAAACGTAAGATGCCTGACATAGCACATTCAGAGAAATGGCGATTGACTAAATTATCTGACCAAAACTGTTCACCATTGGTGAGATAACAACGACCATCTTCAACTACGAGTTTTGCATCAAAAGCATCACTGATCAGACGCTGATAAGCTAAAGCTCGTTTTAGACCCTCACCAAATGTTTCACTACTAATAAATAGATGCTCAATCACCTGACCACGATAGAGTGGTAAATGCTCACCTAAATGCAATCCAATATCAGGATCATTGCTGACTTCCTGTGCAGCAATCCAAAATGCATTTTGCGCACTTAATGGCGTTCTGGCATTGGTATCAATTTGATTTAGCGCTACCCCTGCTTTTGTTAGAATCTCTTCAGTTGGCAATCCTGCTTTACGAATTGCCTGATAACCAAAGCGCAATACAACTGATGCATCTGTTAACTGACCCACGCAGTGCCCTTCCCTGTAGATACGTTCTTGTAACAATAACAACAATTTTAGATTAACGTTGATTGACCAAACTGACAACAATATTCTGCTTCTTTTGTTAAAAAAAATTGTCAATTGTCCGACAGTTTTTATTAATAAAGATCTAAAAGGTTTACATAAGCTTCACCTTGTAAAATTCAAATAAATTGACTATAATTTGCCCCTTTCCAATTTGATCATCAGGTAGGCTATGGCCAATAAAGAGGAACTCATTGAGTTCGAAGGCGTTGTCACCGAAACGCTTCCTAATACGATGTTCCGTGTACGTTTAGAAAACGGTCACGAAGTTATTGCTCACATTTCTGGTAAAATGCGCAAACACTATATCCGTATTTTGACGGGTGACAGTGTAAAAGTAGAAATGACACCTTATGACTTAACAAAGGGTCGTATCACTTATCGCGCGCGCTAAGAGATTCGTGAATGCAAAAAAGCCACATTTTGTTTGTGGCTTTTTTTATGCTTGATTCTTATTACTCACTCAAACGTGTTGTTTTACATCCTACCGTTTGACACTCACGCAATCTTTCCTCTAACCAATGATTACGCTCTTGTGTTGTCGTAAGTCTACATTGCACGCTTACGCTATTTTTTTGATCATCAGTACATTCTGCATCTCGATGATGAATCCATGCGAGCTGGGACTTTTTAAGAATCTTTTGTTGTGTCTCATTGAGTTGGTGACGTAATTGCTGGTAATTTTTATTTAAATCAGCATCAGCACTCGCATAAATTTTATTCGTGCAATAAATATCATCATACGTATTGCGTGCCTTATCACAATTATCTGCATGACTGAATGTTGCTAAAGCGCCACACATCAGTCCAAATATAAATTTGTGCATCAAGTTTTCTCAATCGCTTAATATGCTATCTATCTAAGCACATTTGAACTTAATTGAATATTGCCTAAAAATAGACTAGTTTGTATATTTTTATCAATTCACACAAATGAACTCGACACCAACATAATTTAAGGATTGAATAAAAACAGATGAGAGGATAAGGATTGATCAAAATGAAAAAAATTAAGTATTTGTTATTTCTAATCATATTATCTTTACAAGCATGTACCACTGCATACCAAAATCGAACCAGCCTACCTGATTATTTACAACCTTTTATTGGGCAATCTGCAACCATAATCCAACAGCAGTTCGATTTAAAACCTCTAGGTTTTCAGACTATCGCCCAACCAATCAAACAAAGCAATCAGCTGATTTACAGTGTCATTCGCCCAATTCGTATTCCTATTCCTATTGCTCAATCGGCTGAACTTGGTGCTCAAAATATACCAATTCAAAGTGCTGGGAATGCAGATAGTACTTATGATCTCAATTTAAAATGTCACATCATTTTTGAGCTAGACCAACAACAAATTGCTCGCTCTATTCGCTATGAAGGCAAGGCTTGTTAGTTCACTTATATACATTAAGTTATAAAAAAACGCAGCTTAAGCTGCGTTTTTAATTGGCTATAACACTTAGTTAAGTGCTGAAACTACAGCTTCACCCATAGCATCTGTACCAACTTTTGTCATGCCTTCAGACATAATATCTGCTGTACGCAAACCTTGATCTAATACTTGACCTACAGCATCTTCAATTGCTTTTGCTGCAGCTTCTTCACGGAAGGTATAACGTAACATCATCGCAACTGAAAGAATAGTTGCCAATGGATTAGCAACATTTTGACCAGCAATATCTGGTGCAGAACCATGACATGGCTCATACATGCCTTTGCCATTTTCATCTAAAGATGCAGAAGGCAACATGCCGATCGAACCTGTCAACATTGCTGCTTCATCCGATAAGATATCACCAAATAAATTACCTGTGACGATCACATCAAACTGCTTTGGTGCACGCACTAACTGCATCGCAGCATTGTCAACATACATATGTGAGAGTTGAATATTTGAATATTGTGCTTGCTGTAAATCAGTAACCGTTTGCTTCCACAATTCAGTCACTTCCAATACATTGGCTTTATCAACCGAGCATACTTTGCCACCGCGCAAGCCTGCTAGCTCAAATGCAACTTTGGCGATACGCTTGATTTCACTTTCTGAATAAACATCAGTGTTATAACCTTGTTTTTCGCCATTTTCTAATTCGCGAATACCACGTGGTTGACCAAAGTAGATCCCCCCCGTTAATTCACGAACAATTAGGATATCCAAACCAGCAACGATTTCTGGCTTTAAACTTGAAGCATCAGCCAATTGTGGATAAAGAATCGCAGGACGTAAATTTGCGAATAAATTCAATTCGCTACGAATTTTAAGCAAACCACGTTCTGGACGAATCGAACGTTCAATGGTATCCCACTTAGGGCCACCAACCGCCCCCAATAAAATGGCATCAGCATTTTTAGCTTGTTCGCTTGTTACAGCTGGATACGGTTCACCGTGAGCATCAATTGCTGCACCACCCAGTAAACCTTGTTCCCATGTCAAACCTAAATTAAATTTTTGATTCACCTTAGTTAGTACTTGCTCAGCTGCACCAACAATCTCAGGACCGATACCATCGCCTGCTAAAATTAAAATATGTTTAGACATTTATTCTTCCAGTTTCATATATGCAGCTTTCATACTGCAAGCCGATTAAATCTTTTTCTCAACAAATTCACCCAAACCTGTGCTCACATCATATGGGCGACAGAATCGACGAATCGTATGCTGTTCTTGTTGCAAATCAACACATAAGGGTTCAGGTATAGAAACATTTAATAAACTACCCGAACGATATGCACGGTCTCGGTACATTTTAAAGGTATAGCTTTGATGCGGCTTGAACGCATGAATCACATGGAAGGTTTCAGCTCGGTCTGGTGAAATAGGATAAAAGCGAATGACTACTTCATATTGTTTGGCTGGTACATTTAAGTAGACTTGTTGTTTTCTACTAAAAACCGAACCATGCAATCGTACAATCCCTCGCTCCATCGCCTGTTGGCTAATACGGTGCGATTTGGCATCGATCACGGCAATGTCATTGATTCGTTCAAACTCACAATTTTCGACGCCTGAACAATACAAAGTTGCATTTTCCGCTTTATTGCCTACTGTATTTTGGGCAATACGAACCTGATCAACCATATTCGTAGAATTCTGACATGCGGTTAATGTCATACCAACACCTAAACACAGCAAAATACTGCGAGCGAGTCTTCTTTTCATTATTCAAGCCCAGTCCTATATCATGCAAACATGCAAGCGAATATATCTACTCGCATGTTAACAAGAGTTCCATGTCTGCGCTATGGCTATATTTAAAATGTACTAAAACATTAAGCTATGTTTATATTGATGAAATATAAATAAAACTTAAGCTTCTATCTCTTGAAACACCCAAGGACGTACTTGTTTTGCCTTGGCTTCAAAAGCGCGAATATCATCTGCCACTTGTAAAGTTAAGCCAATATCATCCAAACCATTTAATAAGCAGTGCTTACGGAATGGATCAATTTCAAATTTAAATGCTTCACCTGTTGGTGTGCGCACTTCCTGAGCTTCTAAATCGATGGTCAATTGATAACCTTCTGTTTCAGCACATTCCATAAATAACTGATCAGCAATCTCTTCAGATAAAATCACAGGCAACATGCCATTTTTAAAGCAGTTATTAAAGAAAATATCTGCAAAGCTTGGTGCAATCACTGTACGGAAACCATACTCATTCAAAGCCCAAGGTGCATGCTCACGACTAGAGCCACAACCAAAGTTCGTACGTGCCAATAAAATCGTTGAACCTTGATAACGCGGTTTATTCAACACAAATTCAGGGTTAATTGGACGTTTGCTAATATCTTGCCCTAAATAGCCTTCATCTAAATAACGCAATTCATCAAATAAGTTGTCGCCAAAACCTGTGCGTTTAATTGACTTCAAAAACTGTTTTGGAATGATTAAATCAGTATCAACATTTGCACGATCTAAAGGTGCAACAATACCTTGTTCTACAGTGTATTTTTTCATGATTTTGCTCCTTTAGAATGAACGTACATCAACAAAATGACCTGCAATTGCAGCCGCTGCAGCCATTGCTGGGCTCACTAAATGTGTACGACCACCGTTACCCTGACGACCTTCAAAATTACGATTCGAAGTAGATGCACAATGTTCGCCTGGTTGTAATTTATCAGCGTTCATTGCTAAGCACATCGAACAACCTGGCTCACGCCATTCAAAACCAGCGTCTAAGAAAATTTGATCCAAGCCTTCTTGCTCTGCTTGTTGCTTCACCAAACCTGAACCCGGAACGATCATCGCCTGTTTAATACTAGATGCAACTTTACGCCCTTTCACGACATCTGCCGCAGCACGAATATCTTCAATACGAGAATTGGTACATGAACCAATAAAGACACGATCCAATTGAATATCAGACAACGCTTGACCAGCAGTTAAACCCATATATTGATAAGCACGAGTCCAGTCATTACGCTGAACATCATCTTTTGCTTGTTCTAAAGTCGGTACTGCTTGCGAAACAGGGATCACCATTTCTGGAGATGTTCCCCAAGAAACTTGTGGCTCAATCTCAGCACCATTCAATACGACTACTGCATCAAATACAGCATCTTCGTCTGAATGTAAGGTATTCCAGTATTCTACGGCTTGATCCCACTGCTCGCCTTTAGGCGCATAGTTACGATCTTTGACATAAGCAATCGTTTTGTCATCGACAGCAACCATACCTACGCGCGCACCAGCTTCGATTGCCATGTTACATACGGTCATACGCCCTTCGATCGACATATCACGGAACACTTGACCACCAAATTCAATGGCATAGCCTGTACCACCAGCCGTTCCAATTTTGCCGATAATCGCTAAAACAACATCTTTCGACGTCACGCCTTTGCCTAATACACCATCAACACGAACAAGCATGTTTTTCGATTTTTTCTGTACTAAACATTGAGTTGCTAACACATGCTCAACTTCTGACGTGCCAATACCGTGCGCTAAACAACCAAATGCGCCATGTGTAGCTGTGTGTGAGTCACCACAGACCACTGTCATACCCGGCAAAGTTAAACCTTGCTCTGGTCCTACCACGTGGGCGATACCTTGACGAATATCATTAATACCAAATTCAACGATATTAAAGGTCTTACAGTTATCATCTAAAGTTTGAACTTGGATACGAGATGTATCATCTTCAATTCCAGCAATGCCTTGCTCACGCTCTTTTTTAGAAGTTGGAACGTTATGGTCAGGTGTTGCGACATTAGCACTTAAACGCCATGGCTGACGATCAGCAAGTTGTAAGCCTTCAAATGCTTGAGGGCTAGTCACTTCATGTAATAAATGACGATCAATATAAATCAAGCTTGAACCATCATCACGTTGCTTAACTAAATGGTCATCCCATAATTTGTCATATAATGTCTTGCCTGCCATGTCGTCGCTCTCCAACGTGCTTGTCATAGGACTGGGTAACTAAATCTTAAATTTATTATAGCAATGCTTTCACATAAATCTAATTTATCATTTTTATTAGTTATTAAACTTTTTGGAATAAATAATTCATTTGCGCATCAATTTTTTTCACTAAAAGAGATAAATCCTTATCTATCTAAAATTTCGATCATCGAGAGTAGAAATTTCTTTTTTACTTTTTAAATGATAATCATTATTATTTAATTAAATAGGATTTGAAACGGTGAGCGATATGGCAAACATTCAGCAATTCGTGATTAACAATCAACGGACTTTAAAAAAAACCTTGAGTTACTACATCATGCATATTAGTGTTGCGATGATAGTTGCCTATATGATTACTGGGAATTTGATCATGGCTGCAACCTTGAGTTTAATTGAACCGACCGTACAAGCTTTTGCCTTTTTCTTCCATGAAAAAGTTTGGAATTATTTCTAATTTTCCGCTTCAATATCTGAGCACCTATTTTAAAGTTATTTGAGTAAGCCTGTATGAATCTTGCTGCATTTGAAGCATTTTTAAAAGTAATGGAAACGGGTTCAATTTCTATCGCGGCGGAACAATTATTTATTACTCAACCTGCGGTGACCAAACGAATTCATACGCTTGAAGAATATTTTGGAGTAAAACTGTTTGAATCCGCAGGACGCGGTATTCAACCGACCCATGCTGCCCATTCTTTATTACCGAAAGTGAGAACATGGCTCAATGAATTAGGTGAAATTCACCATACGCTGAGTCATGAGCAGAATCAGGTACAAGGTCGTTTAAAAATTGGGACGAGTCATCATATCGGATTGCATCATCTCGCAGACCCACTGAAGGCTTTTGTGCAATCTTTTCCACAAGTCACTTTAGATGTGCATTTTGTAGACTCAGAACAGGCACATGAACAAGTTTTAGCAGGTGAACTCGAACTGGCTTTTTTAACCCTTCCTCCAATTGGAGATGAGCGCCTAAGTTACTTGACTATTTGGAATGATCCTTTGGTTTTTGTGGCCTCACCTTTTCATCCTTTAGCACAACAATCACAACTTAAATTAGAAGATTTGATTGCTTATCCTAGCCTTTTACCCGCAGCACACACCTATACCAGTCAAATCACATTAGCAGAGTTTGAAAAAAAGGGCTTAAAACCTAAAATTAGTATGAGTAACAATCCCTTAGAGTCGATTAGAATGTTAGTTTCTATTGGCTTAGGTTGGTCAGTATTACCCAAAACTTTGGTGAATCAAGATTTAAAACAACTCGATCTCAATCTCGATATGCAACGCCAATTGGGTATGGTGTGGCATCCCGCACGAATCCAATCAAAAGCAGCGGAAGAATTAATTCATATGATGCAGTGATGCTGAGTCATTTAATCGCCACCGCAACTGCTACAACTACTACCGCAACTGGATGAAGATGATGATTGATCTTGCATGTATTTTGCAAAATCTTTAGTCATTTGTTCAAGTTCAAATAATTGTCCATTTTCCCAACCCAAAGCCTGATCAATGGCAAACAATCGTGGCAATTGCATCGTATTCCTTGGATTATATCCATGTAACATACAACTATACTTCCAAGCTTCAAATAATTGCTGTGCTTGTTCTTCTGGTTTAGTGGTTGCTTCATAAGGACTATGATTCAAAGTTCGGCCAATGGTTTGCTTACATAAATATTGATATTGGATTGGATATTGCAACATCACATGCCATAAAGCATCTACAGCATGTGAAGGCATGGTATAGGCTTGTTTTTGCATCACGTGTAATGCCAAATAATCCTTAAAGCCCAGTTCAATCAGTCGACGTTGTTTTAAGCTCAGTTCGGGATACTGTTGTTTTAATTTATTCCAAAATATTGGATCAATGTTGAATTGCTCAATCTTCTCTAATTTATTCCTTCGAGTCTTGGCGATCAAAACATGGTTTAAAACAATAATTGTCCATATTAATGGGAGTAAAACCCAAGCGGTAAAGATCTGCTGTTGCCAACTATACATGAGCAATAAGACTAAGATAGGTAACATAATCCAGCGTGTTTTTATCATCGGTTGCTGGCGTTCTAATTTGAGTAATGCATTAAGCATGCTGGAAGTATGTTCTTCCTGATTTATTTTTATTTTCATACTGTCATCTTATAAAGAAAAGATGACAGTGAGATGACAAAAAACCTCCCGAACTAGGAGGTTTAATATTCACTACGCGATTTGTAATAGTCGACGAATTTGCTGAACCATCTGATTTACGTCTAATAAATGATGCGGAACAGTCATCGTCAATAATTGATCAGATCGAAAATGACGATCTACTTCAAGCATAACATGGGTTTGATGTGGTTCAGCAACGAATGAAACTTCTACCTCATTAAAACCGCTGAACAGATGTGAAGATACAAACTCAAGCTCTTGGTAACAACCAATCGTCGACCTAAAGTTACGCGCAGTGAGTTGCCCTTTTTCTACATCTACAATCGATAAAACAAAACCACATTGTTGCATCGCCTGTAAAAACATTTGCATCGCTGGCGTTGGTAATATACTTAAATAATCACGATCTGTTGCATCCATACCCCAATCTACATCTAGATGGGTATTGATCCAAACCCGTGTACCATTACGGCGACAAGAAACTTCAGTGATAGGCGTTTCATATGGGATTTCCATAGTAAAAGGAATATTGTGTGATTGATTTGCAGCCAACAAAAAATTAGAACTAATTAGCCACTGTTCCAAAATCAAAGGTTGATTAAACTCGTGATCACCTGATTCGACTTCAGCCATCGTCATCAATTGTAAGTACAAAGCATTGATTTCTTTATCTGATGAACCACCTTTAAAACTAATTTCTCCGTGAAGCGTTTCACCCGCCTGTAAAGTAGGATTATGCAAATGCGTTTCTACAGTTACGCCTTGAATACCCAAACTTGACATAATTTTATTAAACATGTTTCAACCCTTTTGAATTATTTCGTTAAATCTATAACTGGCTACTTATTTTTAAAGTGCTTCATCCCCAGCGATTTGAAGCTTGCCATCTGCTATCTCGTTCATAAATTGCTGATAATCATTCAAATTGCGCTCAGCATACTGCATAGCATACTCTTGCAAAACATCCACAATCTTGTTGCCTTCACCTAGATAGCCCATTAGAACATCAGCATTACCAGATTTTGCATGTGCATGCGCCAACGCTAAGCCACAACTTTCAGCATATTCATAAAAATATTCGTCATCCATATCTGTTAAATCCACAGAAATCTTCATATCTCTAAGCTGACGGATGTGGAAATGTTTATCTAATGTAGAAAATCCCAAGAAGATATCACTAGCAGCCTGCATTAATTGTTGACCATGAATTACTCGCTCACCTTCATGCTCTACCTTATCTTTGAAAAGTGGGCTAAGTATTGAAGGATTCGCTTCTTTCATTTGTAATATCAATGGCTCTCGATCTGCATCTTGAAACAGCGCAACAGCAGAGCGTGTGCCAACACTTCCAACCCCAACCACTTTGAGTGCAACGTCTGTGCGTTGATAACGATCAAATAAAACTTGTCGATCAAATTTTAATGAATCTCGATAACACGAAAAGAATTGATCAAGATTGTGGGCAAAAGGTTCATTTGTTTTGGGGTGCCATAAAAGTGGTTTGTCATCAATAAAATGCCTAAAACCCGTATCCTCATTTTTTTCAGTTAACTTTGGCAAAACCGAATGTGCATTTCTCTTTTGTGCTGAATCAAGATGTTTCTCTCTTTTCTTTCTGAGCTTTCGGCATTCCGTATTCTCTAGCAATGTCGTGGCATCGACCTTGTCATACCAAACCTGTAGTGGCGACAACTCCGAGTTTTCTAATAAATGCTGACGATAACTATGCAACATGGTTTTAATTGCTTTTAAACCCACTTTATCGGCGAGATCAATATCACGAGCGGCAATCACAAAACTCGTTGCTAAACGTTTTAAATCCCATTCAAAGGGAGCAACCAATGTCTCATCAAAATCATTAATACCAAATAATAAATTACGTTCAGGACTGGCAAAGCCGCCAAAATTACTTAAATGACAATCACCACAAATTTGCTGGAATAAACCTGAGTTAAACTGCTCCCATGCTTGATCAAACAACATTAAAGAAGGCATACCGCGATAATAGGTAAATGGAGAAACACTCATACGTTTTGCACGAATCGGCTTAAGCTGCTCTAAACGTCCTTGGTTACTCCAATCATAGATATTTAAAGCCGTTAGACCTTTAGGTCGTTGCGATAGTTGTGACAACTGTTCACGTGAAACTTTTTGACGTTGCGCTTTTCCTAATTTAAAACCTTCGGTTTTTGTCAGTAACTTACCTTGATAACTATGCCGAGTAAGATCAATGCAGTCTTCTGTCCAAAGTTGTTTGGGTAATTTAATTTGTGGTGTTTTAGGCATTATTTACTCATTATTTTAAAGGATAATTATTTGTTATCCTTATAATATTGACAGAAATATAATTCAATATTTTTATTAGGGTTAATAATATATCCCTCAAATATTATATTTTTAAATTAGAGAATATTAAAATGAATAAAATTACTGGAGACTTAATTGCTCTTGCTCAAGCTGGAGAATTTGATGTCATCATTCATGGTTGCAATTGTTTCTGTACCATGGGGGCTGGCATTGCAAAAATCATCAAAAAAGAGTTTCCAGAAGCCTACCATGCTGACTTAAATACCATTTCTGGCGATAAGGAAAAGCTAGGAACATACAGCGAAGCGAATATTATTCGTGATGATTGTAATTTTATTATTCTTAATGCTTATACGCAGTTTAATTGGCGCGGACAAGGTATTAAAGCTGATTATCATGCTATTCGAAACATCTTTAAACAAGTTAAACAAAACTTCCCTACAGCAAAAATAGCTTATCCAATGATTGGTGCTGGACTTGCCAAAGGTGATTGGAACATGATTGCAACAATTATTGATCAGGAGTTGGGAGACCTCGATCATAGACTCGTTGTTCTTCCAACTCCATAATTTTAAATCGACCAGTCTTGGATGTCCCAATTTTTTTCTTGAGCTAATTTCTCTAAACGATCATCTGGATTTACAGCAATCGCATGGGTTGCATATTCAAGCAAAAAACGATCATTAATCGAATCTGAATACGCCCAAGACTCATCAACTGCTCTTCCCTGTAACCATTGATCTAAACGAGCAAGCTTACCTTTCTGATAACAAGGTAAACCTGTCACCTTACCCGTATACTTCCCATCAAGAACTTCGGCATTCGTCGCAATAATTTCAGTAATACCAAATTCACGAAAAATCGGAGCCGTAATAAAATCACTCGTTGCAGTAATACCTACAATCGCATGACCTAAATCTTGATGCTTTTTAATTGCATCAAAACCTTTCGGACGCATTTGGGGACGAATCACTTTTCGCATAAACAACTGATGTAGTTCAGTTAAATAGTCATTGTCGTGTCTAGTTAAAAATTCAAATACAAATTCGTTATAGGCAATCGGATCAAGTTGTCCTGCCTTATAGTCCTCGTAGAATTTATCATTCATTTGGCGATGATGAACTGGATCAACCAAACCTTCATTAACTAAAAATTCACCCCATGAATGGTCAGAATCGGTATTTAACAGGGTGTGATCTAAATCAAACAAAGCCAATTTCATATAAATGCTCATTTAAATGCAAATTAAAGAAAAAAAACGTAAATCTATTTCCGTAAGTGACTAAAAATTCGTTAAGATCATAGCAATTTTAAACATTTTACTTTGACCTTTTTCGAGTTGGACGTGAAGAGTGACTGTCCCCGAGATCAAAGTCAACGATATAGAGAAAATTTAGGTAGCCAAATGATCGATTCAGAAGGTTTCCGACCCAACGTCGGGATCATTTTGGCAAACGATGACGGACAAGTTTTATGGGCAAAACGCATTGGTCACAATGCTTGGCAATTTCCACAAGGAGGGATCCAGTTTGGAGAAACCCCTGAACAGGCACTTTATCGTGAACTGAGAGAAGAAGTCGGTTTATTGCCCGAACACGTCCAAATTATAGCGCAAACTAAAAGTTGGCTGCGTTATCGTTTGCCACATCGGTACATTCGGTCAGATTCTGATCCGGTATGTATTGGACAAAAGCAAAAGTGGTTTTTACTGAAATTAACGGCATCGCCGCATCATATTCAGTTAAATCTATCAGACCCACCCGAGTTCGATGAATGGCAATGGGTGAGTTACTGGTATCCGTTAGGTCAAGTAGTGAACTTCAAAAGAGATGTTTACCGCAGAGCCATGATGGAGTTGTGTTTACAATTACCGCAGCGTTAATCGTCAACAAATCATCACTTTAAGCAATGATTTTTGATCATAGAGCTGTTATAACTAGACCGATAACGATTTATAAATTGGAGTAAACATCCATGTCAAACATGCAACTCGACACGCTTAGACGCATTGTGCAAGAAATTAATGCGTCCGTCAGTTTGCATGATTCTTTGGACATTATGGTCAATCATGTGGCTGAAGCGATGCATGTAGATGTATGCTCCATTTATTTATTGGATGAACGAAACAAACGTTATGTGCTCATGGCTTCAAAGGGCTTAAAACCTGAAGCTGTTGGACACGTTTCTTTGAGTGTTGGTGAAGGTCTAGTCGGCTTAGTCGGTAAACGTGAAGAAATTGTAAACCTAGATAACGCACCTAAGCATGAACGCTTTGCTTATTTGCCTGAAACAGGTGAAGAGCTATTTAACTCATTTCTTGGCGTACCCGTGATGTATCGCCGTAAAGTGATGGGCGTTTTAGTTGTTCAAAATAAAGAGTCTCAAGACTTTAGTGAAGCAGCTGAATCATTTCTGGTCACCTTATGTGCACAACTCTCAGGGGTAATTGCCCATGCACATGCGGTCGGAAATATTGATGTTTTCCGCAAACCGACCAGTGGTTCATCTTACAAAACATTCCAAGGGGTTTCAGGTGCTGGAGGGATTGCTTTAGGTCGCGCCATCGTGCTCTATCCCCCAGCCGATCTTGCTGCAATTCCCGATCGTGAAGCTGAAGATATCAGTGATGAACTTGACCTATTAGATCAAGCGATTGCTGCAGTACGTTTAGAGATCCAATCTCTAGATGAGAAAATGCAAGACTCATTGATGTCAGAAGAACGCGCATTATTTAGCGTGTTTTTACGAATGTTAGATGAAAATGCATTGCCAAGTGAAATCAAAGACCATATTCGTGCAGGTAGTTGGGCACAAGGTGCTGTGCGTAAAGTCATCGACAAACATATCGCGCTATTTGCTCAAATGGAGGACGATTACTTACGTGAACGTGTCTCTGACCTCAAAGATCTTGGTCGCCGAATTTTAGCTTGTTTACAAGAAAATGATTCCAGTCACCGTGAACTTAGCCCAGACAGTATTTTAATTGGTGAGGAAATTAGCACTGCAGCTTTAGTTGAACTTCCTGTTGATAAAATCGCTGCGATTGTAACTTCTGAAGGTGCAGCCAATTCACATATGGTGATCGTTGCACGTGCGTTAGGTATTCCAACTGTTGTCGGTGTGACTGAATTACCAATCACGACTCTTGATGATATTGAAATGATTGTCGATGCCTATCAAGGTCGTGTTTTTGTTAATCCACCACGTCGACTACGTCAACGATATAAAGAAGTCCAGAAAGAAGAAGAACAAATCGCCAAGGATTTGAAGCAATATGAAACTAAAGATGCGATTACACCTGATGGTGTCTCTATTCCTTTATTCGTAAACACAGGTTTGATGATTGACGTTGTTCGTGGCGTGCAACGTGGTGCAAAAGGTGTCGGTTTATATCGCAGCGAAATTCCATTTATGCTACGCGAACGCTTCCCAGGCGAAGAAGAACAACGTGCCATCTATCGTCAGCAGTTGAGCCATTTTGCGAATAAGCCCGTGATTATGCGGACTCTAGATATCGGTGCGGATAAAGATTTACCTTATTTTAGCATTGAAGAAGAAAACTCGGCATTAGGTTGGCGTGGTCTACGCTTTACTCTGGATCATCCTGAAATTTTCTCAGCGCAAATCCGTGCCATGCTAAAAGCTAGTATTGGTTTGAATAATTTGCATATTTTGTTGCCGATGGTGACAAGTGTCAGTGAAGTTGAGGAAGTCTTGTATCTATTGGAACGAGACTGGTTAGCTGTACAAGAAGAAGAACAAGTCAAAATCACTAAGCCTAAAATTGGGATCATGGTTGAAGTACCGAGTGTACTTTTACAAATTGGTGAGTTTGCTGAGCTGGTCGACTTCTTTTCAGTTGGTTCAAATGACTTAACCCAATATTTATTGGCTGTTGATCGTAACAATCCTCATGTAGCTAACGTATATTCGCACTTTCATCCGTCTGTATTACGCGCTTTAAACCGTTTAGTAGAAGATTGTCATATCTATCAAAAACCAGTCAGTGTCTGTGGTGAAATGGCAGGAGATCCATTATCTGCCATTCTACTGATGGCGATGGGTTTCAATACACTTTCCATGAGTTCTAGCAATATATTAAGAGTTCGTAAAGCGATTTGTCATGTCCCAATGAGTGATGCAAAACAACTCTTAGACGATGTTTTACACATGAATAACCCTCTGGTCATCAAAAGTTGGCTTGAACACTACTTTAAAACTCATGGCCTTGCAGATATGGTCAAATCAAATCGTTTAGTCAGTTAAAATAATTTTAGAAAATAAAAAAGCGATCATCATTTAGTTGATCGCTTTTTTATTTTTCAGTATTTATTAATTCTGTCGCAAATAGATCTGTTGTTTGGTTTTATTCAAACTGACCGCTGGGAATTTTCGATCATAATCAATTGCAATCAGATCTTTACCAGTTAAATTTTTAACATCAGGTTCCCATGTAATATAGTAATTCAATTCTGCATTATCTCGAACTGATGGCTGAATACTTTGACGATGATTTGCAGGAATATTCAAATCAATTGTAAAAGGCACCTGAGATACTTGTATTTTCTTTTGTGTGATCAAGGTCGCTGGAACATCTGCCATACGGTTTTCAACTGCATATAAACGAACTGTACCTTGTTGTTGTACAACGTTATAAGCACCTTGTCCCACAAATTCAACACTGAGCGATTGAGCCGCATCCGCTTTAGTTTGATCTGAATGTGGCATAATAGATGTACATCCTGCTAAAACGGTTAAAGATAGTCCTAAACCGAGCACTAATTTCTTCATTTGTTTTAATCTCTGCAAAATTAAGCTCAAAATAACATAGCAAATTTTAATATCATGGGGTTTTACATATCTCCAACCGAGTTTATATTTTTAGATACCAAAATTGAATATAAGAACAGGCACTAAATCCGCTCATTCACGTCAAAAAAGATTAAACGAACGCATTTTCAAATGGCTATTTTTAGGTGATTTTACATAACTCCAACATGGTAAGGATGTCCCTGAATGAAAGAAATTAATCAAAGCTTGCTTCTGAATGTCAGCTTTTTTCCTACTTCTAGTTAAAACCTAGCAATCCAGTAAGTCTTTATTTTTCCATTATCTTTTATCTTTTTTTAACAAATTTCATATCTACAAAAGCTCAGTTCATGTTTAAGCTTTAAACAGCTTCAATCGGATAAAGCATTTATGACATCAACTTTAATCCATTGGAAAAAAAACTTTCATCAACCTAGAGTAAAAATACAAAGGATGTAAACCACATCATTACAAATCAATTTAGGCATCTTCATTTTTTGATACCCATTTTGTAGCTGATACGGTTAAACATTCATATCTTTGAACGGTCAAACAGTTCGGATGACCCAGCTCACAGGTCATCTTGATGGAGATAGAACATGAGCCAAGACGATAAAAAATGTCCTTATAGCCACTTAACCACTGATTTTGGTGCACCCGTGGTGGATAATCAAAATAGTATGACAGCAGGTGCTCGGGGTCCTTTATTAGCCCAAGATTTATGGCTAAATGAAAAACTTGCCAACTTTGTCCGTGAAGTGATTCCTGAGCGCCGTATGCACGCTAAAGGTTCTGGTGCATTCGGTACATTTACAGTTACCCATGATATTACTCAATATACCCGCGCTAAAATCTTTAGCGAAATCGGCAAAAAAACAGAAATGTTTGCTCGTTTTACCACGGTTGCAGGTGAACGTGGCGCAGCAGATGCTGAACGAGATATCCGTGGTTTTGCCTTAAAATTTTATACTGAAGAAGGTAACTGGGATATGGTAGGTAATAATACCCCTGTATTCTTCTTACGTGATCCACGCAAATTCCCAGATCTCAACAAAGCAGTAAAACGCGACCCAAAAACCAATCTCCGTAGTGCCACCAATAACTGGGATTTCTGGACTTTATTGCCAGAAGCCTTGCATCAAGTCACGATTGTGATGTCAGATCGCGGTATTCCTGCAAGTTACCGACATATGCATGGTTTTAGTAGCCATACCTATAGTTTCATTAATGCAGCCAATGAACGTTTCTGGGTGAAATTCCACTTTAGAACGCAACAAGGAATTAAAAACCTAACCGATGCAGAAGCTGGTGAATTGGTGGGTCAAGACCGTGAAAGCCATCAACGTGATTTATTCGATGCCATCGAACGTCAAGACTATCCAAAATGGACGCTTTTTGTACAAATCATGCCAGAGCAAGATGCCGATAAAGTTCCGTATCACCCATTCGATTTAACCAAAGTATGGCCTCACGGTGACTACCCATTGATTGAAGTTGGTGAATTTGAACTGAATCGTAACTCTGAAAACTTCTTCTTAGATGTGGAACAATCTGCTTTCGCACCAAGCAACTTGGTGCCAGGTATCAGTGTTTCACCAGACCGTATGTTACAAGCACGTTTGTTTAACTATGCGGATGCTCAACGCTACCGTCTCGGTGTGAACTACCAACAGATTCCAGTCAATGCCGCACGTTGCCCTGTGCACAGTAATCACCGCGATGGTCAAGGCCGTACCGACGCCAATTATGGTGGCTTACCACATTATGAGCCAAACAGCTTCGGTCAATGGCAAGAGCAGCCTCAGTTCAAAGAGCCCCCATTGAAAATTAATGGCGATGCTGATTTCTGGGATTATCGTGAAGATGACAATGACTATTTCAGCCAACCACGTGCATTGTTTGAATTGATGACACCTGATCAACAACAAGCACTGTTTGGTAATACTGCACGTGCGATGGGCGATGCTTTAGACTTCATCAAGTATCGTCATATTCGTAACTGCTATGCCTGCCACCCAGCTTATGGTGAAGGTGTTGCCGCAGCACTGGGGCTTAGTGTTGCTGATGCTCAGGCAGCACGTGAAACCGATCCAGCCCGCCATTTACCAAGCTTTCTTTAAACCCTAAAACATCCAAATAAAAAGCCATCTGCGGATGGCTTTTTTTATGAACTTAGGTAACAATTTAGTCAATCTCTTATAGAAAAATAATCATGTCAAAACAATTAGATCAACTCATCCAAAGTTATAACCTAATCTTATTTGATGCTAAATGTGTTCTTTGCTCAGCATGGGCAAATTTTATGATCAAGCATGATCCACGTTATCAATTCAAACTCGTTTCTGTCCAATCAGATTTGGGGCAACAAATCTTAAAAAAGTATCATTTCCCAACTGACCATTTTGAAACCATGCTCTTACTTGAGAAGGGACAATTATTCACTGAATCAACGGCTTTCTTACGCGTGATGGAATCCCTTGATTTTCCTTACAACACATTACGATTTGGCAAGTTTGTTCCAAAATTTGTACGTGACTTTACTTATCGACGTATTGCCCTTAATCGTTATCAACTTTTTGGTAAAACTGAAGATTGTTATGTGATTCAAGCGAGTGATAAACAGCATTTCTTATTGGATGATGTTTTAAGATGAGAAATGCTGAACTTACAATTGCACAGATTTTAAAATTCTGTCAGCTAATTATTGCCTTTCTTTGGATTTATCAAGGTTTAATTCCTAAATTAATTTTTCAGGTAGAGGGTGAACAATACGTTTGGCAACAATTACATATTCCTGATGTGTATATACCATGGTTAGTCTCGCTTTCAGGGATTGGCGAGGTCATTTTTGGTATTCTCTTTCTCTTTATAAAACATCAATATTTGCACTGGCTCAGCATTTTGAGTTTAGTTGGGTTATTTATTTTTATTCTATTCATTTACCCAAATCAAATTTACCAAGCATTTAATCCCGTCGTGATGAATATTGCATTAGGGAGTCTTTCCCTGATTTCAATCTGGTGTCTCAACGCAAAGACTCACACTAAGCCCGAATGAAATGTCCTTCACGAATACAATAAAATGGATTGACTAATTTAGATGAAGATTTCATTGCTTGTTGTAACTCATGTTCAGGAGCATTGCGGTCTTCATCAGTAAGCTGGAAAGTACGAAAATGAATGGCCAATGAACGATGCGCATGCAAATCTAAATGAGCGTGAAAAGCATCTTGTGGATTCATATGCACATATCGCATTAACTTTCGTGGCTCATAAGCGCCTATGGGTAATAATGCAATACGTGCATCACCATATCGCTCATGAATTTGTTTGAAGTGCCCTGCGTAACCTGTATCACCCGCAAAGAAACAATGTCCTGTCTTTGCTAGAAGCGAAAAACCACCCCACAAAGCTCTATTTTGATCCCGTGCCCCACGTCCAGAAGCATGTTGTGCTGGGGTATAGGCTATCTTGATTTCGTCATGAAAAGGAATCTCTTGCCACCAATCCATTTCAATCACATGTAAATGTTTTGCTAAGTAGTAACCATTACCTAAACCCGTATAAATCGGCATTTTAAATTTCTGATGCAGCCACTCCAACGTTGCCAAGTCCATATGGTCATAATGATTATGGCTTAATAGTACTGCATGAATCGTTGGAAGCTTTTCTAGAGCAATCCCTGCTGGGCAAACTCGTTGCGGGCCTTGACCTTGCTTTGGGCTAACATAGTCACACCAAACAGGATCGGTTAAGAAGTTGTAAGGGCCTATTTGGATCAGAACCGTTGCATGTCCTACAAACCAAATCTGCCAATTATTTAAATCTGCGTGTGGTCTATTTTGTGGTAACTCAAGCATTTGATTACGCAAATTAGCCTCATGTGCGCGATCAACATTCCAAGTATAAGATTTTCGTGTCGCTAGCCATTTAAATAAACCTTTACGGTCAAACGGTGTAAGCGGTTTTTCTAAATTATAAAAACGATCAATACCACAATGATCAGAAGGCTCATGTGGAAATGGAGGTTTCCCCCAAGTATGGCTCAAGCAAGATTGGGTCGGCAATTGATAGGTTAATGTCGGCTTATCTTTCATGTACTTCTTCTTTGCTGGAATTGAATCGCACAAAATTCCGATAGAATTGGGATAATGAGCAGTCCTTTACTCTAACTTTTAAAATCGATCTAATTGTATGATTTTTTTAGAGGGTTTAACTGTCTCTAAATAATCGAACTTGATCCTAACATAAGCTTGTTAGTTATGCTGATTTTATCCAGTCGAGTCAATACAATTTTAGGGTACATATCAAACTTTTCCACTATTTAGCTTATATAGTTTTTTTATTTCTCTAATACATTTTTTATATTTTAAGAGAAAGTATATTGTTTACAAAAACAGCTATTATATAATGGACATCGAGAAGTACTTTCTAACACTCATACTTTACAATAATAGTAAGACATATTTGGATCAGTCTAATGGAATTACGCCATTTACGTTACTTTATTACTGTTGCCGAGGAATTAAGCTTCAGTAAGGCTGCGGTAAAATTGCATACAGCTCAGCCCTCTTTAAGCCAACAAATCAAAGATTTAGAGGATGATATTGGTGTTCAATTATTTTATCGCACCAAACGTAAAGTTGAATTGACTGAGGAAGGTCTGGTTTTTTTAGAACAAGCACGTTTAACCTTAAACCAAGCGGACAAAGCCATTACTATGGCGCGACAAGTTGCGGCAGCAAAAGTACAATGCCTTAGAATCGGATTTGTACCTTCTGCTGAAATTAGAATTTTTCCCTATATTTTCCCTAGGTTACGTTTCAAAACACCTAAACTGCAAATCAATACATTAAACTTAAAAGAAAGTGATCAAATCGCAGAATTAAAAAAAGGTGATTTAGACATTATTTTTATTAATCAAGACTTTCAAAATGAATATTTTGCCAGTCAATTGGTTTTGAAAGAACCGTTAATTTTTATCTTGCCCAAACAGCATCCTTTAGTGGAGTTTAATGCGTTAAATATTGAGCAACTGAATGGATTGGAACTGACCATCCTATCACATAAACTTTCTCAACCACTGGCTCAAACGATTCTGAAATACAGAGATCAGCATCAAATTAAATTTAAATCGCTCCATGAAACCAACACGATCGCTGAATGTATTCAAGCAGTACATAGTGGTTTGAGTTGCGCGATTTTACCTTCTTATATGCAAGCACTTGCGACGGATCAAATCGCTGTTCGCCCATTAAACCACCCTCTGCCGAGTCTCGATGTATTTATGAGTTTCCATCGCACTTCACCAAGCCAAGCAGCGGAAGAATTTTTGGAAGAAATTAGACAAGTTTTCGAACTAGAACAGTTAGCACTTTATGCAAGCTAAGAAAAAAGCCGATTTAAATCGGCTTTTAGTTTGTCTACTTAGGCTGGTTCACTAAAAAATGCTACAAATTTTTGATAACTTTCACGCTGTTTTACATTTTCTAAATATTGTTCTATTACGGGATGAGTTTGTATTTGACCAATTTTCAACTGCCAAAATAACATTGCTGCAACCATCACATCTGCTGTGGTAAATTGTTGCCCGCATAAATATGGATCAGCCTCATTTAAGCCATGAATAAAGGCATGATAAGCTTCTTCATAATCACCATAGCCAACAAACATTTTCTGATCAGATTTTATCTCTACACCCAACATTTTGTTGGTCGATGCTGCTTCCCAAGGTCCAGAAATAAACATAAGCCAACGATAGTACAACCCTCGCTTAGGGTCATTGAGTGCTGGTGCTAAGCCCTTATCTGCGAACTTATCTGTCAAATATGCACACACGGCTCCAAGCTCATAAATCACTATATCGCCATCGACTAGAACAGGAACTTTTCCAAAAGGGTTTATTTTTAAATATTCTGGTGCCTTCATTTCTGTCTGGTAAGCTACTTCTATTCGCTCACAGGCAACCCCCAGTTCAATGAGCAACCAATCAACAACCATACCGCGCGACTGAGTATTTGTATAAAATTGAAGTGCCATTTTTCATATTTCCTTGTTTATTGGTGTTATTAAAACTTAATCGTTCACATTGTCAGTTTTTGTCAGTAGTCGAACGGCATACTTCCTGAGTCCACCATTGTTGAAAAAGTTGTTGTTTGAATTGTGGATAGAGTTCTTGGCTTAAACTTAGATTTTGCATACGATCAAGTCGAAAATTTCGGAAATCATTACGTAATTCACACCAAGCAGCGAGCACAATCTTGTCATTAAAATACCCAAGTGCAAACGGCCAAACGGTTCTCGCACTGATACGTTGCTGTTCATCAACATAATCAAAGAAAATTTTAACTTGAGATCGAATCGATACTCTGACTTGCTCAACCAATATTTGATTGACAGGTAACCACACGTTAAATGCTCTTAATGTGGTTTGCTGTAATAAACTTTGTCGATGTTCAGGTAATACCGCATTTAATTTTGCTAACACTGAAATTGATGCTTCATTCAAAGCTTGGTCAGGAATACTTTTGAGCCAATATAGGGCTAAAAACATGGCTTCAATTTCATTTTCATTCAAGGTCATTGGAGGAAGCAAAAAATCTTCTTTAAGCTGAAACCCCAATCCTGCTGCTGCATCAATTTGAACGCCTTGTTCACGCAAAGTGTCTATATCACGATAAACACTACGCTGACTAATCTGCAAACGCTCAGCCAAAACTTGTGCAGTGACTGGATAACGATATTGTCGAAGTAGTTGTAATAAATTCAGTAATCGAATAGAACGACTCATGCTATCCCTATTGTTATTATTGATGATGAGAAAATCAGCTTTCTCACCATCTTATCTTTGCAAATAATGTGAATCGCTTAACTTTCAGTAATCGCTGCGCGTTCTAATATACTTTGCAAATAAACATGTAAATCCTGCACATTATGAGCAATCGTTAAAGGCTGGTATTGTTGCAAAGTTTCAATACTATGCACCCCATAGCTTACGCCAATACGTGGCATATTCAGATTTTCTGCCATTCCTAAATCGTAACTGGTATCCCCCACCATAATGGCGCATTCAACTGCTACACCCAACTCAGCAAGAATCTCCTGCAACATCAATGGATCAGGTTTAGACTTGGTTTCACTGGCTGCACGGGTAATATCAAAAATCTGATGACTATTGGTTTGACTTAATACACGATCTAAACCTTTACGACTTTTACCCGTCGCAACTGCAAGCTTGATCCCTTGTTGTTTTAAGTCAGCCAACAACTCTGCCACACCATTAAACCATGCATCGCCTTTTGAATTTTCAACATAATGATCTGCATAACATTGCAAAATATCTTGCTGTAAATCTGGAACCTGCGGAAATAAGATTTGCATGACCTCAGGCAAACCTAAGCCAATGATACTTTTTGCGGCATCATCCGTTAAAGGTTGTTCAAATTGCTGTGCTGCATATTGCAGACTAGCTACGATTTGCCCAACCGAATCGAATAAAGTGCCATCCCAGTCAAAAATCACCAGTTCGATATTTTGACTCATTTCTGTTTTCTCAATTCATTGATCACTTGTTGCATATCTTCTGGCATTGGTGCTTCAATGCTTGGATAGTTTGGAATGTCTAAACGCATGGCATGTAGGCATAAACGACGTGCTTCAGGGCCTTTATAGTCTGTGTTATGTCCATATTTATCATCCCCAACTAAAGGATGGCCAATACTTAAACCATGTACACGGATTTGATGGGTACGTCCCGAAAGCGGTGATGCATACACCAAAGTCGCTGTCTTAAAACGTTCAACCACTTTCCAGTCAGTCTTACTCGGCTTACCGTCTTTAGTCACACGAACACGACGTTCGCCATTCGCTAGTTCATAACGTAATAAGGGTGCATCAATCAATTGCTGATCCAAACTGACTTGTCCTTTGACAATCGCCGCATACGTTTTTTGAATTTTATGCTCGCGTAGTAAATCCTGAAGCAGTTTTAAGGTACTACGTTTCTTACTGATCATCACCAAGCCCGAAGTATCTCGGTCAATACGATGGATCAGTTCCAAGTATTTTTTACCTGTCGCGGCACGCAAGGCTTCGATTAAACCATACGCCACACCACTGCCGCCATGGACGGCAATCCCAGACGGTTTATTCACCACTAATAAGCCTTCATCTTCGTAAACCACACGACTAAGCAGGCTTTGCGCCACGCCATCACTCACTGGTGCCGCGCTTTCATCCTTTTGTTCATAACGAATTGGTGCGACACGAATCTGATCGCCAATATTCAAACGTGTTTCTGCTTTTATTCTTTTTTTGTTTACACGTACTTGTCCTTCACGAATCAAACGGTAGATTCGACTTTTCGGAACACCTTTTAATCGGGTAAATAAAAAATTATCTATTCGCTGCCCGTCTTGATGCTCATCCACGTCAAACCAAGTGACACTTTGCCATTGTTGTGTAGAATTCATACGCTCGATTAATCCAAGATTTGCTAAATATGATTAAAAATTGATCATTTAGCTAAGTTATTTCACAAGAAACCTAAACTTAGCCCATAGGCAGATGCCGCAAGGTTTGATATATTCAGCGCACGGATACCACCGTAAGTGAGCATCAGATCAGAAATTTTATTTAGATAAAATTTTAAATCGACGAGATATTCACCAATAACTCGGATAGGTCCTAAAGAATTATGCCGACGCCGAAGGCTTATTATATCGGCAAAATGGCAAACTGTTGCGTTTAATTGTGCATCAGCACATACAGTTTGTTCAGAAAAAATATGTTGCCAACAAATTTGTTGGTTATTAAACGTAAACTGATCCACATCAGACAATTTGCTCCCTGATGTCGCATTCAGGCTAAAGCGTTGATGCATTGGAACTGCTAAGCAGAGATACGATGATCATTCCGTATCACGAGACTTCCAGATGGATCGACTTCAATGCTTAATGACAGTGAAAGTCACCATCCAATGCACCGCTCACCCGCCAGTGAAGCGTCTAGGAACTTTGATTATGCTGGGTCTAACGATATTTCACAGATGCAAAACATGGATGAAATATCATTAGGCTGAAGATTAAGGCACTATTGCTGACATCGAAATAAACGTATCAAAGCACAAACTGAATATTTACAGTCAGTGGTTTCAGAGCATCATGTACAAAGCTGCTTCTGAATCTTGATCGCGCCAATTTGATGTTTGCTCAAAAGTATCGGGCTGGTTGTTTGTGTGCATCACTATTAGGTGTCACACCCATGAAACGTATGTTGATTAATGCAACCCACGCCGAAGAAGTTCGCGTTGCACTGATTACTGGTAATCGTCTTTACGATTTCGATTTAGAAAATCGTACTCGTGAACAAAAAAAATCAAATATTTATAAAGGTCATGTCACTCGCGTTGAACCTTCTTTAGAAGCAGTTTTCGTTGAGTACGGCGCACAGCGTCAAGGCTTTTTATCTATGCGAGAAATTGCAAACTCGTATTTCAAAGCGGATCCTCGTCAAACTTCAAATATTCGTGAACTCATCACTGAAGGCACAGAATTATTGGTTCAAGTTGAAAAAGAAGAGCGTGGCAACAAAGGTGCTGCGCTTTCTACTTTTATTTCTCTTGCAGGCCGTTATTTAGTACTTATGCCAAACAACCCGAAAGGTGGCGGTATTAGCCGTCAGATTTCAGGTTCTGTGCGCGAAGAACTCAAAGAAATTCTATCTTCTTTAAATGTACCTCGTGGCATGAGCGTCATTGTTCGTACTGCGGGTATTGGTCGTACACAAGAAGAATTGCAACTTGATTTGCAACATTTACTTGACCTTTGGGCTCAAATCCAAGGTTCAGCAGGTTCTGGCCCATCACCAATGTTAGTTCACCAAGAAGCAGGTGTAGTGACACGCGCGATCCGTGATTACTTACGTGATGATGTTGCAGAAATCCTGATTGATAGTGAACAAGCCTATAACGAAGCCTATAACTTCGTAAAAGCAGTCATGCCACGCCAACTTGATAAGTTAAAAACTTATACCTTGAATGAGCCTTTATTTGCTCATTTCGGTATTGAAAGCCAAATCCAAACCGCTTATGAACGTGAAGTTAAACTTCCGTCTGGTGGTTCAATCGTGATTGACCAAACTGAAGCTTTAGTTTCAATCGATATTAACTCGGCGAAATCAACACGTGGTCATGATGTTGAAGAAACTGCGTTAAACACCAACTTGGAAGCAGCTGAAGAAATCGCACGTCAACTTCGTTTACGCGATATTGGTGGTTTAGTCGTGATCGATTTTATCGACATGACCAAAGACCGTAACCAACGTATGGTCGAAGCGAAATTACGTGAAGCAACGCAAAGCGATCGTGCGCGTATTCAATTCGGTCAACTGTCACGTTTTGGCCTCATGGAAATGAGCCGTCAACGTTTACGCCCTTCTTTAGAAGAAGCGACTGGCTACGTTTGCCCACGCTGTCATGGCACAGGTATGGTACGTGACTTACGTTCACTCTCACTTTCGATTATGCGCAAGGTCGAAGAAATTGCTTTACGCGAGCGTCAAGGTGAAGTTCAAGTTGAAGTTCCAGTTGAAATCGCAGCATTCTTATTAAATGAAAAGCGCCACAGTCTGGTATATCTTGAGCAAACATCAAATGTTCGTGTGACCATATTGCCTCACCCGCACTTAGAAACCCCACATTATCAAATCCAGTACAATCCTGATGGCTTTGCTCCATCGAGTTATGAACGTACTGAAGCAACCCGTTCAAGTGAAAAAGAATTGGGGTATGAGTCTTCTGAATGGCATTTAGAAGAAGCAGAGCATCACCATGCAGCACCTGCACAAAATAATGCAGCTGCACAGCAAAAGAAAGCAACTCAACAACAAGCTGCTCAACCTAAGCAAGCACAACAAGCTGTTGCACAAAAGTCAGCAAGCCCTTGCGCATGGTTAGAGAACTTATTCGTTCAAAAGCAAGCACAAACGACTGATCAATCACGTTCTGCACAAAATGCTGCCGCAGCAATTGAACAAATGATTAATAACGGTGCAGTCAGCCGTGGTCAGTTTGGTCAAATGAATACACCTGCTGCTATCACTGAAACTGCAGTACCAGCCGTAAATAATGCTTACATTTCACAATCACCAGTGAAACAAGAAGCACGCGAAACATTTGAGAAAGATGAAAAAGCTCATCGCCCAAATCAATCGCAAAATCCGAAGAAACGTAAACATAAAGAACAACGTGAACATCATTCACATGCACATGAACAACAAAATCAAGTGCAGGAAGAAAATGTTCAAGTTTCTTCTCGTCAAGAGCAACCATCACGTCAAGAACAACGTGAGTTAAAGCGTCAGCAAAAACGTCAGCAACCACAAGAACATCAAAACCAACAGCAGCATCAAGATGCTGGACATGGTAATGATACAAACGCGTTGCCACGTCGTGATCGCAATAACCAACAGCGTCCAAATCGACCAAACCGTCATCGTGACCAAAGTGTTTTAAATGAAACTGCTGTCGCTACACCTGAAACTGTAGCGAATCCTCAACAAATTAAAGTTGATGTGATTGATGCACCTCGTGCAGAACCAATGAACACAGCATTGATCGTAAATATTGATCAAGGTCAGAGTGAAATTGTTGCATTAAATCAACAACAGGCTAATCCAGTTACAAAAACTGAAACAGCACCTGTTGCTGTAGAACAAACTGAAGTCATTGAACCTGTTCAAACAGAACAAGTGGCTACAGAAGTTGAAGAAGTGACATCAACTGAAGCCGCTCCAGCACCCGTAAAACGTGCTAGCAATGATCCACGTTCACGTCGTCGTCATCGTGATTCACAATCATCGCCTAAAGCCATTGTGCCTAAAGTTGTACCGTCACAAATTCCAACGTTAGCTCAGTACACGATGAGTAGTCTGATTCGTCATGTATATGGTGAAGACTGTACTATTTTGATTGAGCAATTCGGCTTAGTGACAACATTTAATCGTGCATTACAGAAGTTTGCTGAGCAATATGCAAACACTTTAGTGGTTGAAGCTGTTGCTGAAGAAAAACGTCCCGTAACCCGTGATGCTGAACTTCCAACTCAAAAGCAAACTGAAGAAGTTGAACCTGCACCTGTATTGGCACTAACTCCACCAGAAGCACCTGCTACTCGTGTTGCAAATGATCCACGCGAACGTCGTCGCTTGGCTAAACTTGCCGCTGAACAAGCTAAGGAAGCTCATATCGCTGCAAATACGACTGCTGCACCTGTTGAAAGCACTGAATCGAAAGAAGAAGTGCCAGAACCAGTCGTTAATATTGTTGCAGATGAAACAGTAGCCACAGCCACCACTCCAGCGCAACAACCACTAGAACTAGACAGTACTGATGTTACGCCAGCAGAAGCTGCACCAGTTGAAGCTTCTGAGCCAGTAACATCGACTGAAACAGCTGAAGCTGAAATCGTAGCTGAAGTGGTTTCTGAAACGACTGAAACTGTTCAAGCTGTTGAAAAAGCTGAGCCAACTGAAGCAGAACTAGAGGATGAAGCAGCGAAGGCAGAAAAGGAAAAATCTAGCCGCCCTCGTCGCCCTCGTGGAAGACCACCTAAAAAGAGCACAACAGGCAATGAATAATTTGCTAAATTGCACTCAATAAGGCAAAGCCTAGTCATTTCGATGACTAGGCTTTTTTGTTATTTTGTCAGATTAGGTTGATTGCTCTAGGAACTTACCAGTAAAAACAGCATCAACAACAATGATGTTAATGGTTGTGTTCTAACAGATAGCCATTTTTGGACTGATCGAAAAATAAACAGGATTGATATGAGCCAAACTACGCAGACCGATATTATTACCCTTAGTGATGTTGCTACTAGACTTCCAAACTTCATCACCAAAGTACCTCATATCCTCAATGGACTTAAACAAGCATATATACGAACGCCAACTTCACCTGCTGGTTTAGGCATTGCCTTTGAAAAAGCAGTCAAGCGTAACCCTCAAGGCATCGCACTGTTATTTGAAGATCAAAGTTACAGCTACCAAGCACTAAATGAATGGGCTAACCAAATTGCGCATTACTATTTATCGCTTGGTGCTAAAAAGGGTGATGTAATTGCAGTGATGGTTGAAAACCGTCCTGAACTGATTGCTACGATTGTTGCTTTAGCTAAAATTGGTGTCACGATCGCACTCGTAAACACATCACAAGTCGGTAAGGTCCTTGCTCATAGCATTAATTTGGTTAATCCAATTGCAGTGATTGCAGGTGAAGAAGTCCGTGCTGCGATTGATGAAGCTCGCCCAGAATTAAAAGTGCCACAAGATCGTTTCCACTGGTTTGCTGATCTAGAAACACGAAAAAATGCAGGCATTGCACCTAAGGGTTATGTCAATCTGGCACAACAAATTGATCAATTTCCAAAATTTAATCCATCTACAACGCGTACAGTAACGGGTAAAGATGGTTTATTTTATATCTATACCTCTGGTACAACTGGCCTACCAAAAGCTGTTATTTTCACACACAGCCGTTGGACTCTAGCTTACGGTACGTATGGACATATCCTTAACCTCGGTAAAGATGATGTGATGTACGTTACCTTACCGCTTTACCATGCAACGGGAGTTGTGGTGTGCTGGTGTGGTGTAATTGCAGGTAGCGCAACGCTTGCAGTACGTCGTAAATATTCAACTAGCGCATTCTGGAAAGATGTTCAGAAGTTTAATGCTTCAGCGATTGGTTATGTCGGTGAGCTTTGCCGTTACCTCATCGATGCGCCTGCAACTGAACAGGATCGTGCTCATCGTGTTACCAAAATGATTGGTAACGGTATGCGTCCAAACATTTGGGGTAAGTTCAAAGAACGTTTTGGCGTGCAAGAAGTACTTGAACTTTATGCATCAAGTGAAGGCAATGTTGGTTTTAGTAATATCTTTAACTTTGACAATACAGTTGGCTTCTCTCCTACCCCATATGCAATCGTTGAATTCGACAAAGAAAAGAATGAGTTAGTTCGCGATAAGAAAGGCAACTGTAAAAAGGTCAAAACAGGTGAAGTCGGCTTACTCGTCGGTAAGATCACTAGCCGATCACCCTTCGATGGCTATACAGACCCAGAGAAGAACAAATCTGTGATTTTAAAAGATGTGTTTAACAAGGGTGACTCATACTTCAATACTGGAGACTTGGTTCGTGACATCGGCTTCCGTCATGCGCAGTTTGTAGACCGTTTAGGCGATACTTTCCGTTGGAAAGGTGAAAACGTTTCTACAACTGAAGTTGAAAATATGGTCTGCGAATATGAAAAGATCGCGGAAGCTGTGGTATACGGGGTAGAGATTCCAAATACCAATGGTCGTGCAGGTATGGCAGCAATAACGTTGGTTGATGGTGCAGAGCTTAACGAAGCTGATCTAAGCGCTATGGTGAATGTATTTAAAAAATGCTTACCATCATATGCAATTCCAGTATTTTTACGCATTCAAGCCAAAGTAGAAACCACTGGAACATTTAAATACCAAAAAAATAAACTGAAAGAAGACTCATTTAATCCGAGCAAAACATCTGAACGTTTATTGGTTTTATTACCAGGTACAAACAGCTATAGTGATGTAAATACTGAAATCTTTGATAACATTCAAAGCTATCAGTACCGTTTCTAGTTTATTTTTTAGCTAAACAAGAGGAAATCGTGCTTTTTATAAACAATCATGCAGATGTTTTTAAATTTCCTCTTGTGTTAGCTGAATAAGTTGCTAGAATACGCAACATCAAAACGAGATGGGTCGTTAGCTCAGTTGGTAGAGCAGCGGACTTTTAATCCGTTGGTCCCGCGTTCGAGTCGCGGACGACCCACCATCTAATGTTTTGAACCCTTATGGGTCGTTAGCTCAGTTGGTAGAGCAGCGGACTTTTAATCCGTTGGTCCCGCGTTCGAGTCGCGGACGACCCACCAGATTCTAAAAAACCTCATCGTAAATGATGAGGTTTTTTATTTTGTGCGAATTATCTTTCTAAAAGATGACAACAACCATTAGATTGCTTTAAGCATCCTTGCTCAAAGCAATCTTTCACCTAAATTATAAAAAACTTTCCAACACCGAATTTAAAAAGATATGCCCCCGCTCTGTGCAAGCAATTCGATTTACATCATCGACCAAAAGTTTTTTGTCACGTAATTGATTCAGCGTCTCATTGATATCTTGCAAATCAAGCCCTGTGCGTTGAGTATAAAATTTCGCATCCACCCCATCATTTAAACGCAAGGCATTCATCATAAATTCAAATGGCAATTCATCTGCTTCGATACGTTTCATTTGCACATGTTCAGCAGGTACTTTAGCCAAATAATCTTTTGGCAGCCGCGTCTTTTGAAAACGATAAATACCCTCTGAGCGAGTCACTTTGCCATGTGCACCTGCACCGATCGCTAAATAATCACCAAACCTCCAATAATTCAAATTATGTGCTGAGGGTTTTTCTTTACGCCATGCTGAGACTTCGTAATTGATATAACCATTCGCTTTTAAATAAGCCTCACCTAATTCTTGGATATGTTCTAAAACTTCATCTTGTGGCAATACGGGTTGGGTTCTAAAGAACACCGTATTTGGCTCAATGGTCAGTTGATACCAACTAATATGTGTTGCACCATGTTCTACAGCTAATCTAAGGTCTTCTAAAGCCTGTTCTTGCGTTTGCTGTGATAAACCATGCATGAGGTCAACATTAACGCGCTCAAAGCCTGCTTGACGCGCTTGTTGGATTGCATCTAAAGCATTATTCGCTGTATGAATACGACCCAATCTCTGTAAATGCTCAGGATCAAAACTTTGTACGCCTAATGATAAACGGTTGATGCCAACAGCAAGATAATCCGCAAATGGATCATGTTCAACCGTTCCAGGATTAGCTTCCAATGTGATTTCACAATCTACTTCAAAGTCTAATCGCGCCTTTAATTGACTAAACAACCACTGATAGCCTTGTGCTGAAATTAAAGACGGCGTTCCACCACCAATAAATACGCTATGAATTGACCGACCTTGCGCCATTTCAATTTGAGTCTCAAAATCAGCCACCAGTGCCTCAAGATATTGTTGCTCTAAATCCACAGACAATTCCCCATCAGGAACAGCATGTGAATTGAAGTCACAATAAGGGCACTTACGCACACACCAAGGCATATGGATATAAAGTGAAAGTGGAATATTTGCTGGATTTAAATGACTCAAAATGGAAGCTCAACAACAGAACCCTTTTATTTTAACATGACTCTATCAATCCGCTTATTATCATCACTTCACTATTCGGTTAGACTGAAACAACGAAGAACAATTAGATTGATAAAATGATCAAAATCACCAGCCAATTGCTATTTATTCTTCCTCTTGCATTAGGTGTCGGTATTGCAATGGCATTTCAAACTGCAATTAATTCACAACTTAGAGAACATTTACACTCACCTCTTCAAGCTGCCTTATTATCTTTTTTGGTAGGGACGATTGTGCTTGCATGTATGGTTTATTTTCAAAGCACAGCAAAACCGAGTCTTGGAGAACTATCCCAAATCCCATGGTTTCTGTGGGTGGGTGGATGTCTTGGGGTTTATGCCATCAGCATGAGCATTTATACTGCACCCAAACTAGGTTTTTTAACTTTTTCAGGCTTAGTTATTTTCGGCCAATTGACCATTTCAATGTTACTTGACCATTTCGGCTGGTTAGGTACAGAAAAAACACCTATCAATTGGCAACGTCTTGTCGGCAGTATTGTCATTTTTATTGGTGTGATATTCACTCTACAACGCTAATTCTCCCTCAATTCAATAAGAGTATTTTTTGTGTCTCACGCGACAACCAAGCGGTTTGAACTTAAGCAATTATTTCATTTAATGTTTCCGATCTTGATCACCCAATTTGCTCAGGCTGGGCTTGGTCTTATTGACACCATCATGGCAGGTCATCTTTCTGCTGCTGATTTGGCAGCAATTGCTGTCGGTGTTGGTTTATGGATTCCAATTATGTTGTTATTTGCAGGAATTATGATCGCAACAACACCTTTAGTCGCTGAAGCACGCGGTGCAAGAACACCAGAGAAAATTCCGACTATTGCACGTCAATCCTTATGGGTTGCGGTCATCCTCGGCATCGTTGCTATGTTGATTTTGCAATGTATGCCGATGTTTTTACCTCTCTTTGGAGTACCTGAAAGTTTATTACCCAAAGCAAGCCTGTTTTTACATGCGATTGGCTTTGGTATGCCTGCGGTGATGATGTACGCAGCTTTACGTAGTTATTCTGAAGCCTTAGGGCACCCACGACCTGTGACTGCGATTAGCTTAATTGCATTGTTGGTTCTGATTCCACTGAACTTTATTTTTATGTACGGTTTGGGACCTATCCCTGCTTTAGGGAGTGCGGGTTGTGGCTTTGCAACAGCAATCTTACAGTGGCTGATGTTTATTACACTGGCGATTTATATTTCAAAAGCTAAGGCTTATAAACAAGCGCCCATTTTCACAAAATGGGAAAAACCGGATTTATTTTGGGTCAAACGAATTCTTAAACTTGGGCTTCCAATCGGCTTAGCTGTTTTCTTTGAAGTGAGTATTTTTAGTACGGGGGCAATTGTACTCAGCCCACTTGGTGAAAATGCGATTGCAGCACATCAGATTGCGATTTCAGTCACTTCACAGTTATTTATGATTCCCTTATCTCTCGCCATTGCACTCACGATTCGTGTGGGTACTTATTATGGAGAGAAAAATTGGTATGCGATGCGCCAAGTTCAAAAAGTAGGGTTGATTAGTGCAACCGTTTTTGCTGCTTTGACCATGACACTGATTGCTGTAGCACGCCCCTATATTGTGGCAATCTATACCAATGATATTAATGTTATTCCTGTCGCGATGTATCTCTTGTGGTTCGCAATGGCGTATCAGCTAATGGATGCATGGCAAGTAAGCGCTGCAGGCTGTCTACGTGGCATGCAAGACACGCAAGCACCAATGTGGATTACTCTTATGGCATACTGGGTCATTGCTTTCCCAATAGGCTTATATCTGGCGCGTTATACGATTTGGGGTGTTGCAGGTGTTTGGTTAGGATTGATTATCGGTTTAAGTATTGCCTGCGTATTCTTGATTGGTCGTTTATATTTAAACAATAAACGATTAGCGCAACACGTTAATCTCAACTCATAAAAACTTAATGCTGGTTTAATTTTTTAATTGAAAGATGACAAGGATGTCATCTTTCAATTTGATCAAAATGTGCGATCAATCTAATAAAACTTTGGCTAAATCTTAAAAGATCGGGCTAGATTACATCTAAAGATTCCAACCAATATATATCCTATGCATCCTTGTGAGATCTAATCCAATCTCAATATCTACTTACATCCCTTAACATTTCCATCTAGGCAATTTAAGTTTTGTCGCCTATGATCAGGATATCACTTTAAAACTGAATCGAATGAGGTCAAGCGAATATGGCAAAACATGCAAGCTCTCCCAGTAGACGTTTTTTAAAACTGGCTGGTATGACCGCAAGTATTGCCAGTAAAAGTGTTGCCAACTCCATTCGTAATCTCACCGCAGATGAAGAACAAAAAAACGCAGCACGCAGCCAACTATTTCAAGATATTGGCTTACAGATTGCCGATACATTGGGTGAAATGAAAGGTGCTGTGATGAAAGTCGGGCAAATTGCCTCACAGTATAAAGATATCTTTCCACCCGAAGTGGCGAAAGCAATTGCTAAATTACAACGCCAAGCCCCTGCCATGCCTTTTGCTGCGATCCAGCAGCAAGTCGAAAAAGAGTTAGGCAAACCCTTAAACCAAATTTTTAGCTCTTTTGAAACCGAACCATTTGCAGCAGCTTCGATTGGTCAAGTACATCGTGCGGTACTTCCAAATGGGCAAGCAGTTGTGGTGAAAGTACAATATCCAGGGGTTGACCAAGCCTGTGAAAGTGACTTAAAGCAAGTCCGCCTCGCATTACGCTTAATGGGCGTACTTAAGATTGATAAGAAGCTACAAGATCAACTATTTCAAGAAATTCAGGACAGCCTTTCTGCTGAATTGAACTACGAAATCGAAGCACAAAACCTCGAGGTTTTTAAAATTTTTCATGAGAAGTTGGATGATCAAATCATCATACCAACCGTATATAAGGATTATTCGTCTCGCCGCGTACTGACGCTAAGCCTTGAACAAGGTGATTCCATTGAAACTGCAAGTACATGGTCAGTTGAAACCCGTAATCAAATCGGTCGTCGTTTGATTCGCGCTTTAGGACAAGAAATGTTTTTCTTGAAGCGTTTTCATTGTGATCCACATCCAGGCAACTTCGCTTTCCGTGAAGATGGCAGTGTGATTATTTATGATTACGGTAGCGTCAAAACGCTATCCCCTGAAATCATTCAACACTTTAAAGCATTGGTCAATGCAGCTCGCCAAGAGGATATTGCTCAGGTTGAGGATTTATTGGTTGAACTGCATTCCATTGCTGAAAAGCAGAAATTTCCAACTGAATTGTATACACAATGGATTGAAATCCTGTTACGTCCGTTAAGTACACATTATGACTTTGCCGAAAATTCATCGCATCACGATGGAATGCGACTTGTTAAAAAATCGCTGAAATATTGGGATGTATTTAAACCTTCTCCAGATACGCTCATGGTCAATCGTACGATTTCAGGACATTATTGGAACTTGATTCACCTTAAAGTTCACGACAACTTAAATGATTTATTTGAAGAGCTTGTTCCAAATTACTAAAAACCACCCCCTTTATTTTGAATAAAGGGGGTGAAATATTTTACCTACAATTTATAGATCACTCACTTGAAAGCATTAGAATTGACTCCATATATTGTTATGTTATAACATACCTTAAAAATAGGAGTCATTTAAAATGCGTAAAGATATCCATCCTGCTTATCAACAAGTCTTGTTTCATGATACTAATGCTGATGCCTACTTTTTAATTGGTAGCACACTACAAACCAAACAAAGCAAAGAATATCAAGGGAAAGTCTATCCATACGTTACCCTGGATATTTCAAGTGCATCGCATCCGTTTTATACAGGTGAAGTACGCCAAGCAAGTAATGAAGGTCGTGTTGCCAGCTTTAACAAACGCTTTGCACGTTTTAATCGCAAAGGTTAATCTTGTTTTAAGTTTCATTCATTAAGCTATTAATATTGGAAGTCTAAGGTTATATCTCCTCCGCTTAGACTTCTTTTTTTATGTCTAGATTTTATAGATCCTAGCGATCAGTTGATTTACCCACCATGCCAAATTCAATCGGTGTTTTCACATAGAATAAAGAAATCTCTTTACTATTCAGATAACTCAATAATTCGACTGCCTGTTCAGAGCTTACTGCAAATTGAATTTGTATAGGTCGATCTGCTAATTCAAAGAAACGAGCAGAATGAAATAAACCCTGATGATCAACACCCTCCAAACCCGCTAATACTGTCGCCCCACGCAAATTCATTTGACTTGCGACTGCCAACAACCATTCACTAATCGGTTTCCCCTGAACATTATGGTTTTGTGTTGTATAAAAAGTAATTAAAAATCCATTCATTTCATCACTCCTTGGCTATGTAGCACTAAACCATTGATGCAGGCTCATACCTAAGATGGTAAACAGCAATGATCCAAGCACATGAATCAAAATCGCAGCACAGGCATAACCCAATTTACCACTTTGCAATAAGGTAATAATCTCAGCCGAAAATGTTGAGAACGTGGTCAATGCACCACAAAAGCCCGTGATCACGAACAGTTTGTAATTGGGACTCAATGAGCTTTGAGAAAAATAGGAAATTGCAAAACCAATAATAAAGCCACCAACAAAGTTGACCGTGACCGTTCCTAAAGGAATATTGGGAAAAATAGGATTCAGCTTTAATCCCAAAAACCAACGTAACCATGCACCTAATACCGAGCCAAGTGCGATTGATAGTAAAGGATAGTACATGATTTACTCCACACACTGCGCTGGAGCTAAAATGATATTCGTCATGAGTTTATAGCTAATTTTCTGAAAATTTTTCATTTGCGAACTCCAAAATGGGAACAGAGCACGCACAAACCTACGCCCCCTGTTCAGGGTAACGTAGGCATCATTAGCCAAAACGGCGGTTTGTAATAGGAGGAATGCCATCTCCTTTGCTCTAAAATAACATAATTTTTAGACAACTCAACTGCTGTGTATAAACACAAAGTTATCCACAATTTATTGAGATTCTGGCAATACTTTTTCTCCCACCACATAAAAATCCAGTTTAGGAATCACAAAAGTGAAAACTGCGGCATCATCATCTAAACCAAATTGTTGCAACAATTGAGGAGCCTGTAATTTATCAATCTCAGCAGCCTGAATTTGTTGAAATTGCACAGGCATGTTGATATCCCCTTGCGACATCCGAGTCGGTTGGTCAATCCATTCAGCCCACGCATGATCTTGATCCACCAAAAATTGAACAGCCTCCTCCCATGAGGAAAATAAGCTTTGCCAAGCCTCAGGTAAACGTTTCTGCATAGTGATGTGTATATCACTGCTAAAAGAATAATCTTCATCCATGCGAATATGAGTATGAATCGCATTTTCATCTCGTTGATGCTGAAAATTTGGTGCATATTGTGCAGGCATCACATCACTGGCGAGGCGACCACCGATCACATACAGAGCTTGATCAACGATCACCTGTTCAAAGATTACAGTCTTGGGCTTTGATTCATCTAAATAAAAGCGCCAATTACTTTGCCGAGGTGAAGGCATTAACTGGCGTAGTTTTCCAAGGAAAGTAAAGCCAAAGTGCTGGTGCTGATAAGTTAAAATAGTAAAAATGGTTTTGCCCTGCTTTTCCCATAACACAACAGGATCTGGATAACGCTGGCGAACTTGCTCAACATCCACCAACCAAGACAAATAAACCACATTGCTAACCTGACTTTGTAAACGCATAAAAGGAAGTATGCGCATCATCATACGACGGAGTTGCAAGACATAACGACAGCTTAATATCGGCGCGAAAAATCGCAATGTAGACCATGGTGAGGACCACTTTAAACGGTGTCTATTCATTATTATTCAAAAGATTGATGCTCGCTTTGAGCATAAACTGCCAAGATTACAACGTCCAGTTCAAATGCGATGCTGTATTTTAAATGTTATGATGCGGGCATTACTTCATCAAACATGGAATTTTGAAATGGCTCAAAGCTTATTGGCACAACTTAAAGATGGTTCAGCAAAGTTTGCAGACGTATTGGCATTTATTGAAGCGCGTTATCAACATACGCCAACAGCCTTTCAAAATGGCGCACAATCAAATGCTGAAACCGAAAACCAAGGCAGCGCAAAAGTACTCAGCTTTGCTCAAATCGAAGGCTTAAATCAAGCGGATACGCTCAGTTTATTTGCGGAACATTATGCATCTGTATTAGCGACACCTGAAGCAACAGATCATCAAAATATCCGTCAGTTTATGCAAAATGGTTGGGATGGCGTGAAGTTTGAAGGTAAAGCACTGACTGCAAAATAAGATAAAGGAGGTCTTTAACCTCCTTTTTTAGCATCATTTTCTATTGTAATGTTGGGTCTAACCAGTTTAGATAAATTTGTTGTTAAACTATAAAAATCGCCACCCATTTTCCCAACACTATCGAGTTGCTGTTGATCAATCATCTGCCCATCCCATAACCGATCATCAACATAAATCGATTTGACATCTAGCAATACGACTGTACCTCCAGATGCTAAGCTACTGAGTTGAATCACCTCTCTTAATTGGCATTCATAACGCACTGGTGCATATTTTACTGCCAAGGCTGCGACCGCATGGCTCGGTTCAGACTCAATCTCAGCAAAATCAAACTCACTTTGCTCTGGGGGCAATAAAGCACAAGATAAATTCATCTGTTCAAGTAGGTGTGAATTTACAATATGAATCGCACATTGTTGCGTCTCGATTAAATTTCTCAAAGTATCTTTATCTTGCCCATTTCTTGGATTGACTTGTGAATACCAAAGAATGGGAGGATTACAACTCGCAACGTTAAAGAATGAATAAGGGGCTATATTGGCTACGCCACTAGCAGAAATTGTACTGATCCATGCGATGGGTCTAGGCGTAATTCCCCCAACCAACAAACGATAGATCTGATTGGCATCTAACTCAGAGGTTTCAAAAATCATGATGCTTACACTACCTACTTACGGGCGTTCGGTATATTGTGGTAAATCATCTGTAATGCAGTCCCATTCTGCTTTTGACGCCGCGAAAATATGCATGCTTGGTTTTTGCTGTAAAGGTGTATCTAACGTACCAATTCTTAAACGATACAATTCTGGCTGCGCATCACGTGAGCTAATGAGTGGTGAACCACATTCACCACAAAACCAGCGATAAACACCTGCAACAGCAAATTTTTTAACGAGGTGCTCACCTTGTACAATTTTAAAATCTCTACTACTAATCGGTGCATTGGTGGCATAAGCCGTCCCGTTAGCTTTACGGCAACGCTGACAATGGCATTGGACTATCTCACCAATTTCACCCTGAATTTCGTAGCGGATGCCCTGACATAAACAACTCCCTTGATATACTGGCGTTTGTTCAGACATACCATCATGCATCCTATATTTATTGACTACTCAAAACTAACACTATTCACATATCAAACAAAGTACAAAACAGCGTATTTATCTGCTTAAAAAATGTTGTACGCCTTGCCCTGCTGCTCGCCCTGTGGCAAAACAAGCCGTCAGCAAATATCCGCCTGTTGGTGCATCCCAGTCCAGCATTTCGCCACAGCAAAACACATAAGGATTAGATTTCAATTGCAGTTGTGAAGATAAAACATCTTGCTTGACCCCGCCCGCACAGCTAATTGCCTCTTCGATTGGACGGAAGCCATCTAAAGAAATACTGAGATGCTTGATCTGCTGCACCATTTGCTTGGCATCTGACCATAAGCTTTTATCGACGATCTCCCGAAGCAGATTAATTTTGACCTGATCCAACCCTGCTTTACGCCAAAGGTTAGTAAGTGACTGCTTCTTATTGCCTTGTAGCTTCTTTTCTAATTGTTCAATACTGAGATCTGGAAGTAAATCTAGGTGAAGTTTTAGAAGTTGCTGTTGGGCAAGCTGTGCTCTGAGATCACGCCCCAGTTTATAAATCACTCCACTTTCAAAACCATAGTGCGTAATGATGATATCACCATGCGTTTTGCTTTCTGTATTCACCCACGCATCAACACGTTTGAGTGGCTGACCGAAACAATCTTGCATAAACGGCGACCATTGTTTCAGTACCCCAGCATTGCTAGCCTGAAATGGTTCAATTTCATCGGCAGAAAGCCATTGCTGCCAAGCGCCATCACTGCCGAGTTGTGACCATGATACCGCACCACAAGCCAACACAATCGCATCATAAGTTGCACTAAATTGCTGAGTCTGATTCTCTATCGTGAGTTGATTGTTGGATAAATCCACACAACGATGACGATAATGAAATTTTACGCCATCATTCATCAATCGCTTTAACCAAGCACGAAGTAACGGTGCTGCTTTCATTTCTACAGGGAAGACACGTCCTGAACTGCCAACATAGGAACCGATCCCAAGACCTTGCATCCAATTTTGAATCCACTGAGCATCCCATTGTTTCACCCAAGGGCTCAACCAATCTGTACGATCATAGCGTTGTATAAATACGTCTACAGGCTCAGCATGTGAGATATTTAAACCTGTTTTGCCCGCCATTAAAAACTTGCGCGCTGCAGAAGGCTTTTGTTCAAACACATCAATTTGATAGTTGTATTGACTCAACACTTCAGCAGCCATCAAGCCCGCTGGACCTGCACCAATAATCGCAATGCGTTTAGACATCAAGGTTCTCTTGAATATTCTGCCCTTGCAATGGTGCAAAATCATCAAAACGAGTTGTATAACCTTTTGGTTTTCGAATGATCAATTGTTGGCACAACTCACCACGTTCTAAGTACTTAATTTCAAAATGAGTACGTGCAGAATCTACTGCAATTTTCTGCTTTTCATATGGCAATTTCCACAGCTCAATCAACTGGTGTTCAGCTTCATCAATATATTCAGGAATATTGCTTGCGAGCGTAATCGAGCCATTGGGCTGAAGACGAGAAAGTAGGAACTCAAAGAATGGCATATTCAGCCAACGTTGTGCAGGATTATGCGGTTCTGGATTTGGATAGAGAATAAAAAATTGTTCGACCTGTGCAGGATATAAGGCATGCACAATCCAAGGTAAAGCATCGGCGTGAATCGGATTGAGATATTCACGCGGTTCTAGTTGATGCTGTTTTTGCATAGCCAGAAATTTTTCTTTGGTTCGTTCAATCGCATACAACGTGGTTTGCGGATTTTGCCCCGTAAACAACAAGGCATGTTTGCCTTTTCCAGCACCAATTTCGACACAAATCGGTGTACTAGGAATGGCAATGAAATCACGAGGGGCTTGCATACGTTGTGCTTGAAATTGACGAATCGACATAATCTCATCAAACTATCTAGAAATCGGCATAAGTCTAACAACTCACTTTACTTTTGCCTAATCTATTTGTTTTATGTTTTAGGAATTTTCTATGCCACGTACATTTCCCTGTCCTCGTTGTGGTGAAGCCAGCACTTGGGAAGGTAATGAATTTCGTCCATTCTGCTCTGAGCGTTGCAAACTAATCGATCTCGGGGCTTGGGCGAGCGATGAATACAAATTACCTACTCAAGATGCCCCTCAATCAGGCTTGCAACGCCAAGAAGATGATTACGAGGACTAACCCGCTTTACTTGCCACAAAAGGATTAAATTGCTTTTCATAGCCGATGGTACTCATCGGTCCATGACCTGAAATAAACTGAGTTTCATCAGGCAAGCTAAAGCATTCACGTTGAATCGAATCTAACAGTTGTTGGTGGTTGCCTTTCGGAAAGTCAGTACGTCCAATCGAACCTTTGAACAATACATCACCGGTCCATAGCAAACCATGTTTAGCATTATAGAACATCACATGACCTGGAGTATGACCAGGCGCAAAACGGACTTCAAACTCATCCTCACCCAGTTTCAATGTTTCGCCGCCCTCAAGCCACTGATCAACTTTGACAGGTTGCGGAATTGGAAAACCATAACGTGCTGAAACTTCCTGAATCATATCCAACCAAAATTGATCTTCTTTATGCGGCCCAATCACTGGAATATTCCATGTCTCAGCAAGTTCACCCACCGCACCTGCATGATCAAGATGCCCATGTGTTAACCAAAGTGCTTTAACATTTAAACCGAGTGCTTCTACTTGTTGTTTGAGTACCGCGGCATCACCACCTGCGTCAATCAAAACAGCATCTTTACTTTCACTATCCCAAAGAATAGAACAATTTTGGGCAAATGCAGTAACGGGTACAATTTTGACTTGCAGCATAAAAACCTCTGGCGAAATAAAACGTCAATTTAACGATGGGCTAAGGTATGAGTAAGGGCATCAAGATTAGCCTGAACTAGACTAGCAAGCAAATCAATATGCGCTTGATCGCTGTTCAAAGCAGGAATATAAGCATATTCCCCACCACCCGCATGTTGAAACAGTTCTTTATTCTGGATGGCCAACTCTTCCAATGTTTCTAAACAATCTGCCGAAAATGCAGGGCTCAACACTTGCACTGATTTAACTTTTTGCTCACCCCACTGCTGTAAGACCACATCCGTATATGGTTTGACCCATTCTTGCTTACCAAAGCGAGATTGGAAACTAATTGCCCATTCGCCTTCATTTAAATGCAAGGCTTCAGCGACGAGTTTCGCTGTCATACGACAACGATCAGCATAGGGATCACCTTTATCCGCATACGGCTGCGGGATACCATGAAAAGACATCAATAATTTTTCAGGTTTACCATATTGGGCTTGATAAGCGACAACACTATCTGCCAATGCCTGAATAAACATAGGATGTTGATAATAATCTTTGATTAAAGTAAGGCCGGGTAAATGGCGTTGTTTAGGAATCCATTTTGCAAAAGCATCATACAGAGGGGCTGTTGATGTTGCGGAATACTGCGGAAATAAAGGTAAAAGGATAACGTGCTCTTGTGGATTTTTTTCAAGCTGCTCAAAAACACCATATATGCTGGGTTGCCCATAGGTCATAGCAGGAACAACCGTCAAATCAAAATGCTGACTTTCCGATTGTAAGCGTTGCTTCACCAATTCCGTTTGCTCAAGCACAATTTCTCGCATTGGTGAATCTTTTGACCATACGGAAGCATAAGCTTCAGCCACTCTTTTAGGACGGAATGTCAATACAAATAAATGTAAAATAATCCACCAAATCGGTTTCGGGATTTCAATTACACGTGTATCGGATAAAAATTGTTTTAAAAATCGACGTACTGCTGAGACAGTTGCTTCGTCTGGCGTACCTAAATTTGCTAAAACCACAGTCACTTTTGGTTTTGGTGTAGCTGACATAGATCGCTTCCGCTATAGCTGAATTTCTTCAATTACTTTAGCAGTTTTATGATTATTTTTTAAATTGAATTAATGCATGGTCTTAAATTGAAAAACCCGATTACTATCCAAAATGTTACTTTCTAATAACTTCTGCCCTTTTGAGGTCAATTGCCATAACATCCGTTGGCGATCATCACGACCAGTTGGTACAATCCATTCATTTTGACGCATTTGTGTTTTAATTTCATGGAGTGCACGAATATTAATTTGCGCGCGAGAGACAGCATGCGCTCGTGGCATTTCTACACGTGCATCATCAAGACCTGTTTCATTTAAAAATTCATTCATACGTTTAGAAAAATATTCTTCGGGCGTAGGAATTACAAATGAGGCACCTAACACATTCAGCAATTGTGCCCATGTCATTTTACGAAATGGTTTAACTTCTTTGAAATTACCATCTTGATAAGCATGCATACGATATTCAAATGAATAAATCTCATGCATTGATACCTTTGGAACAGTTGCAATCGGATCTACTTCTCGACTTCCAACTTCAGTTTCAAGTTGTTTTACTTTTGCACGCAAACTGTCAATTTCATCTTGTAAAACCTGCGTATTTTGCGGACGCACCCAACCGACTACTGGATAACGCTCTAACATTTGCGGCATATTCGAACGTACCGCAAGTTCTAAATCACGCAAAGTCCGATAAGTAAAAACTTGATCAACTTCATGTTGAAGCTGTTTTCTAAACTCTTTGAATTTTTCTCTTAATTCTAATTTATGATCATGTAATACAGCATCACGTGATTCTGGATCTTCATGCATGAATACAATCACAGGTTTCTGCTTCGTCATGGCGTAAATATATTCCAGATGCATGTAACCAACACCTGAAACGGATTGTTCGCCATACTGGCTACCTAATAAGATTACGACGTAATCACAGTCATCTATTTGACGACGAGCAATAGAGGTACTTAATGGTGTGCGCTGTTCTAAGCCCCACGAAAAGAAACCCATCCCAACCAAAGTTTGAGTCAAGACTGCTCGCTCTGGTTGCATTTCATTGCCAGACGTAGAAATAAACACTTGATAACGGGTATCCTGCATAGGCTAAGCCTCAATTCACTGATCAATAATTTTAAGCTATTTTGCTTAAATTTTATTAATAGATAACCTAGATAAAACCACAAATATGATTAGATTTTACGCACTTAAGCAGTAATTTCATCCAAATTGCGAATCGTCCATGTTATTTGTTCTGGTACTAGATGTTTGAGCACTAATGATAACTCAATCGCATTATTACCGCTGACATAACATTCAATACGTGTAATATTATGACTTATTTTGTCACATAATAACCTATTTTTTATCAAAATATATGCTGTTTGTCGTGCAACCGCTTGCCCAGAGTCAATTAACTTTAACTTTTCACCAAAAACCTGACGAATCGCATCTTTTAGGAAGGGATAATGGGTACAACCCAACACTAAAAAGTCCGCACCTTGAGCAACAACAGGCTGTAAAATCTCTTGCAATACATTCAAACAATCTTGACTCATTTGCTGGCCCGACTCTACAAAAGGTACCAGTTTTAAACTGGTTACAGCGAGAACTTTCACCCCAGCAGGTTCAGCAAATTTGAGCATGACATCTTTAATCAATTGACCACGAAAAGTTGCTGGTGTTGCTAACACTGCTACAACTTTAGATTGGGTTTGGATCACAGCAGGCTTCAACGCAGGAACTAAACCTACGATTGGAAAACGCTCACCATAATAATCTCGCAAATAATCCAAACTAAAAGCTGAAGCAGTGTTACAAGCGACAACTGCAATTTTGCAACCTTGTCGATACAACCACTCAATTGCTTGAGCAGTAAGCTTGCGAATCTCTTGGTCTGAACGCGCACCATAGGGAACATGCGCTGTATCTGCATAATAAAGAATGCGTTCATTCGGTAAATGTTGTGCAATTTCTTGTGCAATCGATAATCCACCAATACCCGAATCAAAAACCCCAATTGGCGCATCAGCAGATGCATGTGGCATAGGATCCAATAAGAGAGGCATAGGTTGAACAGCTGTCATACACACGTGAGCACTAATTTATCTAATCTTTTAAGCTTAAACCTCAGGTGCTCAAATGCAAGATCAAATCACCACTTTTTAACGTTAAAACAGCCTCACCCTGAGCATTTTCAGACAAAGAACCATAGTTCACGAGATGATAAAAACTTTGTCTCTGGATTAATGCATTGATACCGAAACGTATATGTACATATGGGCGTAATTCACCTGCATATTCACGCATAAAAATAGGATGTGTTTCATCCACAATCACCACGTCCTGATTGGTTGTAGAGACTTGCAAATAATATTTTCCATCGATTTCAATTTGATCCACATGATTGATTAATAAAGGCTCATCTTCTACCTCAATTTCAATCTGCTCTACAGGTGTTTTAAGATAAAATTTACCCTCTTCTTTCCAAAGCACTTTAGTAAACAAATCTAATAGCGCCTGCCGCTTGATCAATTGACCTTCGTGCCACCATTCACCATTGGCTTTTACTTTCAAATCCATTTTGCCACAATGCTTTGGATGCCATTGGTCTAAAGGTGGAATTGACCTTTTGTGACTTTGCTGTACATCTTTTAAGTATTGTGAAATGTTCATTAAGTTTTTATCATCAGAAAACATGATTTTTCCCTGATTTTCTAAAGGGTTTTGTGAAGAATCATTTTCATTTATCATAGTTTATGCCTTGCTGACGAGAAAATATGACCGCTCAGCCAATTGGCGAGCCCAAGGTTTAAAACTATACTATCCCAAACGTTTGCAAGCACAATAATAGCATTTGTGTTTGGCAATTCAGAACACTCATGGCAGCACCGAATCGCAATATTACGGTTGCCACCCTTAAAAATATGAGGAGTCCTACATGGAACACATCGAACGTGAAGCGATGGAGTTTGACGTAGTGATCGTAGGCGCAGGGCCTGCGGGTTTATCTGCTGCGATTAAAATTCGTCAATTAGCGATTGAAAACAACCTACCTGATCTTTCAGTGTGTGTTGTTGAAAAAGGCTCTGAAGTAGGTGCGCATATCCTTTCTGGTGCTGTACTTGAACCACGTGCCATGAATGAATTGTTCCCGAACTGGAAAGAAGAAGGTGCGCCACTCAATGTACCTGTAACGGGCGACGAAACCTATTTCTTACTTTCTGATACGAAAGCACAAAAAATGCCGTATTGGATGGTACCAAAATCAATGCACAACGAAGGGAACTATGTTATTTCCCTCGGTAATGTTGTGCGTTGGTTAGGTCAAAAAGCTGAAGAGCTTGAAGTTTCTATTTTCCCTGGTTTTGCTGCTTCTGAAGTGCTTTACCATGAAGATGGTACTGTGAAAGGGATTCAAACAGGTGATATGGGGATTGGCAAAAATGGTGAGCCAACACATAACTTCACGCCTGGTTATGAACTCCATGCAAAATATACGCTATTTGCTGAAGGTTGCCGTGGTCATCTTGGTAAGCGCCTAATTGCTAAATATAACCTAGATAAAGATGCTGATCCGCAACATTACGGTATTGGTATTAAAGAGCTTTGGGAAATTGACCCAGCTAAACATAAACCTGGTCTAGTGATGCATGGTGCAGGTTGGCCATTATCAGAGACTGGTTCTGCTGGTGGTTGGTGGCTATACCACGCTGAGAACAACCAAGTAACTTTAGGTATGATCGTAGACTTATCTTACGAAAATCCAAATATGTATCCATTTATGGAAATGCAACGTTGGAAAACACATCCAACGATTAAGCAATTCCTAGAAGGTGGTAAGCGTATTTCTTACGGCGCACGTGCGGTAGTCAAGGGTGGTTTTAACTCTTTACCGAAACTTACTTTCCCAGGCGGCTGCTTAATCGGTGATGATGCTGGTTTCTTGAACTTTTCAAAAATCAAAGGCTCTCACACTGCAATGAAGTCAGGTATGTTGTGTGGCGAGGCTGTGTTTGAAGCAATCGCAGCGGGCGTCGCAAAAGGTGGTGATCTCGCAATTGCTCGCGTTCTTGAAGGTGACGATCATTTTGCTAAAGAGTTAACGACTTACACAGATAAGTACAATAACTCTTGGTTAAAAGAAGAGTTATATCAAGCACGTAACTTTGGTCCAGCGATGCACAAGTTTGGTACTTGGATTGGTGGTGCATTTAACTTTATTGATCAAAACATCCTTAAAGTGCCATTTACGTTACATGACTTAAAACAAGACTTTGCTGCACTTAAAACTGTAGATGCATCGACATTCAAACCAAACTATCCAAAACCAGATGGTAAGTTGACCTTTGACCGTTTATCTTCAGTATTCGTATCAAATACAGTGCATGAAGAGAACCAACCTGCTCACTTAAAGCTAACCGATCCATCAATTCCAGTGAATGTAAACCTACCGAAATGGGATGAGCCTGCTCAACGCTACTGCCCTGCTGGTGTTTATGAAATCATGGAAAATGATGATGGTTCTAAGCGCTTCCAGATTAACGCAGCAAACTGCGTACACTGTAAGACTTGTGATATTAAAGACCCTTCACAAAACATTACTTGGGTAACCCCTGAGGGTGGTGGTGGTCCAAACTATCCAAACATGTAATTGCTAACATTAAAAAAGCCTCAATTTATTGAGGCTTTTTTTAATTTCTAAATAAATAATACAGAATGGTATTTTTAAGAAATGAATTCATATTAAACCTATACAAATACAATCATTTGAAATACTTTAACAAAATTAATTTAATAAAAGAGACAAACTTAACTAAAATAAAAAATCACACTATTATTA
>NZ_LBMZ01000031.1:0-2810 GCF_001005525.1 Acinetobacter sp. AG1
GGCAGTGCTGCCATCTGGGAAGGTTACCGTTACGGTTGAACCCGGTTCTGCTGTACCGGTAATCGGATCTGTTGCATTGATTGGATCAATGTCTGGTGCATTTGGTGGAGTCAAATCAATTGTGATCGTACCTGTATCAGTACCTACATTGCCTGCTAAATCAGTCGCAGTCACGGTAATGGTATAGCTGCCTTCTGCTAATGCAGCCAAGCTATTGTCTGCTAAGGTCCAAGTGCCATCACCATTGTTGGTGGCTGGATAGTTCACTCCATCTACATTGACCACGATGGTTGCTGTTGGATCATTCACTGTGCCAGTCAAGGCTGGGGTTGCATCATTGCTCAACACGTCATCGACATTCACCATTGGTGCAGTGACATCACTCGATACGGTGCCGCTGGCTGGTGCTGAGGTATTGCCTGCTGGGTCAGTCGCAGTTGCAGTAACTGTTTCTCCGTTGGTTAATCCACCCGGATTCGGTACAGTCCACGCCCCAGTCACTGGATCAGTCGTTGCTTGGGCAGTGCTGCCGTCTGGGAAGGTTACCGTTACGGTTGAACCCGGTTCTGCTGTACCGGTAATCGGATCTGTTGCATTGATTGGATCTAGTACTGGTGCATTCGGTGCAGTGGTATCAATCGTTAATACTGCAGTATCTGTTCCGACATTGCCGGCTGCATCGGTAGCCGTGACAGTAATGGTGTGCGGTCCATCCGCAAGGTTTGGCAAGCTATTGTCTGCCAAGCTCCAAGTGCCATCACCATTGTTGGTGGCTGGGTAGTTCACTCCATCTACATTGACCACGATGGTTGCTGTTGGGTCATTCACTGTGCCAGTCAAGGCTGGGGTTGCATCATTGCTCAACACGTCATCGACATTCACCATTGGTGCAGTGACATCACTCGATACGGTGCCGCTGGCTGGTGCTGAGGTATTGCCTGCTGGGTCAGTCGCGGTTGCAGTAACTGTTTCTCCGTTGGTTAATCCACCCGGATTCGGTACAGTCCACGCCCCAGTCACTGGATCAGTCGTTGCTTGGGCAGTGCTGCCGTCTGGGAAGGTTACCGTTACGGTTGAACCCGGTTCTGCTGTACCGGTAATCGGATCTGTTGCATTGATTGTATCTAGTACTGGTGCATTCGGTGCAGTGGTATCAATCGTTAATACTGCAGTATCTGTTCCGACATTACCAGCTGCATCGGTAGCCGTGACGGTAATGGTGTGCGGTCCATCCGCAAGGTTTGGCAAGCTATTGTCTGCCAAGCTCCAAGTGCCATTGCCATTGTTGGTGGCTGGGTAGTTCACTCCATCTACATTGACCACGATGGTTGCTGTTGGGTCATTCACTGTGCCAGTCAAGGCTGGGGTTGCATCATTGCTCAACACGTCATCGACATTCACCATTGGTGCAGTGACATCACTCGATACGGTGCCGCTGGCTGGTGCTGAGGTATTGCCTGCTGGGTCAGTCGCGGTTGCAATAACTGTTTCTCCGTTGGTTAATCCACCCGGATTCGGTACAGTCCACGCCCCAGTCACTGGATCAGTCGTTGCTTGGGCAGTGCTGCCGTCTGGGAAGGTTACCGTTACGGTTGAACCCGGTTCCGCTGTACCAGTAATTGGATCTGTTGCATTGATTGGATCTAGTACTGGTGCATTCGGTGCAGTGGTATCAATCGTTAATACTGCAGTATCTGTTCCGACATTACCAGCTGCATCGGTAGCCGTGACAGTAATGGTGTGCGGTCCATCCGCAAGGTTTGGCAAGCTATTGTCTGCCAAGCTCCAAGTGCCATTGCCATTGTTGGTGGCTGGGTAGTTCACTCCATCTACATTGACCACGATGGTTGCTGTTGGGTCATTCACTGTGCCAGTCAAGGCTGGGGTTGCATCATTGCTCAACACGTCATCGACATTCACCATTGGTGCAGTGACATCACTCGATACGGTGCCGCTGGCTGGTGCTGAGGTATTGCCTGCTGGGTCAGTCGCGGTTGCAGTAACTGTTTCTCCGTTGGTTAATCCACCCGGATTCGGTACAGTCCACGCCCCAGTCACTGGATCAGTCGTTGCTTGGGCAGTGCTGCCGTCTGGGAAGGTTACCGTTACGGTTGAACCCGGTTCTGCTGTACCGGTGATCGGATCTGTCGCATTGATTGGATCAAGTACTGGTGCATTCGGTGCAGTGGTATCAATCGTTAATACTGCAGTATCTGTTCCGACATTGCCGGCTGCATCGGTAGCCGTGACAGTAATGGTGTGCGGTCCATCCGCAAGGTTTGGCAAGCTATTGTCTGCCAAGCTCCAAGTGCCATTGCCATTGTTGGTGGCTGGGTAGTTCACTCCATCTACATTGACCACGATGGTTGCTGTTGGGTCATTCACTGTGCCAGTCAAGGCTGGGGTTGCATCATTGCTCAACACGTCATCGACATTCACCATTGGTGCAGTGACATCACTCGATACGGTGCCGCTGGCTGGTGCTGAGGTATTGCCTGCTGGGTCAGTCGCGGTTGCAGTAACTGTTTCTCCGTTGGTTAATCCACCCGGATTCGGTACAGTCCACGCCCCAGTCACTGGATCAGTCGTTGCTTGGGCAGTGCTGCCGTCTGGGAAGGTTACCGTTACGGTTGAACCCGGTTCCGCTGTACCGGTGATCGGATCTGTTGCATTGATTGGATTAATATCTGGTGCATTCGGTGCAGTGACATCCACACCATAGTTTTGACTATCGTTAACCGTGCTGCTATTCCTTGCCGCATCTGTGAATTTAACAGTGGCATCAATAACTTTAACTCCATCTGCCAATA
>NZ_LBMZ01000027.1:0-2507 GCF_001005525.1 Acinetobacter sp. AG1
TTATTATTAATCTATATTTTTTAATATCTGATTTTTATACTATAATTCACCTAAAAATTACTTTAATTTTAACTTTTAAAAATATTCTGTAACTTATGCCTTACGTTGTATTCCCCAAATAATTATCTCGGTACAATGAATCTAGTTTGAATTAACATGTCTAGATTCATTGTGATAAAAATACAATTATTGTCGCGAAGGATAAATGCCTTCCAAGCTAATGATGTAATACAAGCCTAAATATGGGTTGGTTATATTGATTGGTTGCCCAGAACCTGTATTAGAAGTGGTTTGCAAAGGTATGGTCACTTGAGCACTACCTTGTATTGCTTTCATATTGACTGGTTGGGCTACGTTTTGAGCGAAGGTATCAAGTGTTCCACCTGTGGTAGCATCGTTCGCATTTGCCCAGATAGCATCTGTTGGACTCGATGTATTACCCCCAGCAGAACTTGCTTGTGGAGTAAATGTTACTGTTGCTGCAACAGTTTGAGCTGCAATCACATGGTTATGAGGTGGTAAGTTATTCGCTAGTATGGTCGTACTATTATTACCAGCCGCCTGACCAAGCTGTGCATTAGTATTTACGCCTAGCGCAAATCGATTTACTAAATTCGGTAATGCAAATGTTCTCACACCATCTCCACCATAGGTTGTACCTAATAAACTGAATAATGCTTGGTATTGTGCGATCGAAAGTAATTGTCCATTACAAATAGCCCAGCCGCGAGGGATAAAGTTGTACGGAACAAGAATAATTTCACCAACAAATGGATCTGCGCTCATATAATTTTTTCCTTTTAGTTTTCAGAAGTGTTGTTAGTCATTGTTGTGTAAGTCATTAAAATTGATCTTGAGTTAGGCGCATACCCCCAAAACATCGTATTTTTCTTGGATTGCTTTGAATTTTCGATTTATCGATTTGCGATAACTATAAATGGTTTCAATTGTTAGATTGAGCTGTACGGCAATATCTGAACTACATAGATCTTGGGTCAATAGCTGAACGATGCTGCGTTCTCTAGAGGTAAGATTGTTTAGAAATTCTGAATAATAGGGGCAGAATTGAATTAAGCAGGCACGGTGATGGATTTTTAATTTTTGGTAAATATTTTCTTGATGGGTTGTGACAGTGCGTTCACTGATGTGTAGTTTGATGGATATTTCTTTAACGCGATAATTGTATACCAACATTTAAAAAAATTTGACGTTCGCGCTTGCTTAGTCTTTCTAAGATACTCATGTTTAATCCTTGTTTTTAATGATAAAAAATATTTAATTTTTTCTTGTTTTGTTTTCACGTTATTAAATGTGAGTTGAAGATGATTTGCATCATTGAAATTTGTTATTCCAAATAGTTTTTTTTATCGATATTTTTTTATTTTTCTACCAAATTTCAATGATTCTTTATTACTAAAAATACTCTCTAATTTATGTGTTTATATTCACAAAAAGAAGGGAATAGTATGAATCTTATCTTTAAAAAAATTTGGAATAAATCTCTAGGGTGCTGTGTCGTTGTATCAGAAAATACCAAAAATTCAGGTAAGGGGAGTCAGGTCACTGGAAGCGTGCAACAACCATCAAAAATAGCCAGTAATATTCAGTTATTTAAGTTGAAACCATTGGTAGTGGCTACAGGTCTATCTTTAATGAGTTTGGTTTCACAACAAGTGTTTGCTGAGCAAGTGATTACATGTGGCGCACAAGGCTCTAACAATAATCCGAGTATTGCGACTGCTGCATTGAATAATACGATTATTTCACAACAATATTGGGGAACGCTTTATTGTTTAAATCAACCTTCAGGTACATTGGTTTCCGATAATAAACTGTTGAATGATGATTTAAATGTAACAATTAGCACGGATACTTTAAAAGTTGGAGCAGGCGGAATTACCTCTAAGGGGGCATTAGGAAATGATCCTGGAAATGGTTCAATTTCCTTCAATAATAATAAGATCACCAACCTATCAAACGGTATATCTACAAATGATGCAGTTAATTTTGGCCAACTAAATTCGTTGGCCAATGTTTTTGGTGGTGGTGCAGGTTTTAGCGGAGGTGTATTTACTGGCCCAACTTATGTCATACAAGGGTCAAATTATACAAATATAGGAAGTGCTTTTACTGCTGTAAATACTAAATTAACGAGTTTACAAAGCCAAATTGATGGTTTACCAACAGGCGGTGGTGCTGATGGTAAAAGTGCTTATGAACTTGCAGTTGTAGGTGGATATGTTGGTACACAAACTCAGTGGTTAGCCTCTTTAAAAGGTGACAAAGGCGATAAAGGCGACAAGGGCGATAAAGGTGACGTAGGCGCTACGGGCGCAACTGGAGCTACAGGTGCTCAAGGTGACAAGGGCGATAAAGGTGATAAAGGTGATGTCGGTGCTACGGGCGCAACTGGTGCAACAGGAGCTCAAGGTGATAAGGGCGATAAAGGTGATGTAGGCGCTACGGGCGCAACTGGTGCAACTGGTGCCACAGGCGCTCAAGGTGAC